>NZ_VZQN01000009.1:0-203061 GCF_014397645.1 Paraburkholderia sp. 31.1 | reverse complement strand
TCACGGTCGGCAATCATACGGTTACGCTGCCGGGCATCGGCGCCTACCTGGCGCAGGCGATCAGCGACAAGAACCTGCACGCGATCGGCTGGGTCATCCTCGCGATGACGGTCGTGATTCTCGCCTACGACCAGTTGCTGTTCCGTCCGCTCGTCGCGTGGGCGGACAAGTTCCGCATGGAGTTCACGAGTTCGGGCGATGCGCCGGAATCGTGGCTGCTCGACCTGATCCGCCGCACGCGGCTGATTCACCGGTTGCTCGTGCCGCTCGGCTGGATGTTCGCGCGCGCGGCTCGGGTGCGCTTCCAACTGCCGGCGTTCAGCGCGCCGCGCTTTCACATCCCGCAGCGCGAGAAGAACTCGAAGCTCGGCGACTTCATCTGGGCGGCGATCGTGCTGCTCGCCACGGTGTATGTGGTGTACCGCGTGTTCCTGTATGTGCGTACCGGCGTGACGCTCGACGAGATTGGCCACGTGTTCGTGCTGGGCCTGATCACGCTCCTGCGCGTGGTCGTGCTGATCGCGATCGCTTCCGTGATCTGGGTGCCCGTCGGCGTGCTGATTGGCCTGCGCCCCGCGCTCGCGGAAAAGATGCAGCCACTCGCGCAGTTCCTCGCGGCGTTCCCGGCGAATTTGCTGTTCCCGGTGTTCGTGATCGCGATCGTGCGCTTTCACCTGAATCCGGACATCTGGCTGTCGCCGCTGA
Organism: Paraburkholderia sp. 31.1; assembly: GCF_014397645.1. Classification (NCBI taxonomy): domain Bacteria; kingdom Pseudomonadati; phylum Pseudomonadota; class Betaproteobacteria; order Burkholderiales; family Burkholderiaceae; genus Paraburkholderia; species Paraburkholderia sp. 31.1. The sequence continues at coordinate 202,356 of NZ_VZQN01000009.1, read as the reverse complement.
TCGTGCTCGGCACGCAGTGGTATATCCTGTTCAACGTGATTGCAGGTGCAAGCTCGTATCCGAACGACTACCGCGAGGCGGCCAAGAATTTCCACATTCGCGGCTGGCAGTGGTGGCGTCAGGCGATGCTGCCGGGCATTTTTCCGTACTACGTCACCGGTGCGATCACCGCGTCGGGCGGCGCGTGGAACGCGAGCATCGTTGCCGAGTTCGTGCAGTGGGGCGATACCAAGGTCGCCGCGCATGGCCTCGGCGCCTATATCGCGCAGACTACCGCGGCGGGCGACTATCCGAAGATCATCGTGGGCATCGCCGTGATGTCCCTGTTCGTGACCCTGTTCAACCGTCTGCTGTGGCGTCCGATGTACGCCTACGCCGAAGGCAAGCTCCGTCTAGATTGAGAAATGAAGGCTTAACGCGATGCAAAATCCTAAAGCTGCTATGACCGCCGCGCCGATCCAGACGCCGCCGAAGCCCCCGCGCCTCGGCGAGGAAATCCTGCGCGTGAAGGACGTGTGCCGCGGCTTCAACAAGACGCAGGGCGAACTGCTCGTCCTCGACGACGCGAATCTGTCGCTGCGCGAGGGCGAGATCGTCGGCCTGCTTGGCCGTTCGGGCTCGGGCAAGTCGACGCTGTTGCGCATCATCGCCGGTCTGATCGAGCCGACCGACGGCGAAGTCACGTACATGGGCAAGCCGCTCGCAGGCCCGGCCAAGGGTGTCGCGATGGTGTTCCAGACCTTCGCGCTGTTTCCGTGGCTGACCGTGCTGCAGAACGTGGAAGCGGGTCTCGAGGCGCAAGGCGTCGGTGCGTCGGAGCGGCGCACGCGCGCGCTCGCCGCGATCGACCTGATCGGCCTCGACGGCTTCGAAAACGCGTATCCCCGCGAGTTGTCGGGCGGCATGCGCCAGCGCGTCGGCTTTGCGCGCGCGCTCGTCGTCGATCCGACGCTGCTGCTGATGGACGAGCCGTTCTCCGCGCTCGACGTGCTGACCGCCGAAACGCTGCGTACCGACCTGCTCGATCTCTGGACGCAGGGGCGCATGCCGATCAAGGCGGTGCTGATCGTGACGCACAACATCGAGGAAGCGGTGTTCATGTGCGACCGCATTCTGGTGCTGTCGTCGAACCCGGGCCGCGTGATCGCCGAGATCAAGGTGCCGTTCAAGCATCCGCGCAACCGTCTGGACCCGGCATTCCGCCGCCTCGTCGACGAGATCTACGCGAAGATGACCGCGCGTCAGACCGACGAAAAGACCAAGAAGGGGCTGGAGCTCGGTAGCTGGCTGCCGCACGTATCGACCAACCTGATGGCCGGTCTGATCGAAACGCTCGCCGCCGCGCCGTATCACGGCCGCGCGGACATGCCGGAAATCGCGCGCTCGCTGCATCTGGAGGTCGACGATCTGTTCCCGATCGCCGAAGTGCTGCAGCACCTCGGTTTCGCCGACGTGCGTGAGGGCGACATTTTCCTGACGCCGCCGGCGCGCGTGTTCTCCGAGTTCGGCACGCAGGAACGGAAGATGATGTTCGCCGAGCATCTGCTGCGGCACGTGCCGCTCGCGGCGCGGATCAAGAAGGTGTTGAACGAGCGGCCCGGACATCGCGCGCCGCGCGTGCGTTTCGAGCAGGAGCTCGAGGACTTCCTGTCGGACAGCGCGGCGGAAGAGACGCTCGACGCGGTCATCAACTGGGGCCGTTACGGCGAGATCTTTTCGTATAACGACCAGACCGAAATCTTCAGTCTGGAAGACGTGGAGTCTTAAGCCTGGGTTGCCGCGGAAACGACTGCGGTTCAGACAAAAAAGCGGCGAGGAAAATCTCGCCGCTTTTTTATTGCAGATTGCCCCAGCGTGCAACCGCCGGCTCGGCCGTCGCCCACTTCCAACCCTTGTCCTGCTGGCACGCGCTCGCCGTGAACCACCTCTCGGGCGCGTTCGGGCCGTCGCCGTCCTGCACCGAGAACACGAAATCCTTGCACAGCGCGAGCGCCGAGCTGAACGCGCGGGTCACGCGCACCTCGCCATGGCCGTTTTCGATCGGCAAGGTGTGCTTGACCGACCACGGTTTCGTTTCGCCGACCGGCATCGTGCCGACCAGCGCCGCCATCAGATCCTGCTGATCCTTGTGCATGCTGCGCATGTAGCGCGCGACCGCTTCGTCGGTCGCGGCCTGCACGGCCACGCCGACGCCGAGCGCGACGGCCGGATTGCTGGTCACGAGACCCGACGCGATACCCGCCGCCGCGCCGCTCGCCGCGCCGATCGACGCGCAGCCGCTCGCCAGCAGGCTCGCGCCGACGCATAGCGCGCCGGCCGCGATGAGCCGCATCCGATCACCCATCGGAACGCCAAGCGAACGCAATTTCATTGCAGCGCACCCCAGCGCTCGGTGGCGGGTTCGGCCGACGCCCAACGCCAGTCCTTACCATCACGGCAAACCGATGCGATGTAGAACGCGCTGCTCGCGGGCTTGTCGCGCGTTGCGTTTTGATCGACGGAAAAGACGATTTCCTTGCAGTCGAGCTGGCCGGTGCTGATCAGACGGCTGACGGTCACGCGGCCGTGTTCGTCGTCTTCGATTGGGAAAGAGTGGGTGATGCTCCACGGGGCGACCGCGCCGACCTCGAGCGGACCGGCCGCCTGCGCGATGCTGTTCTGCGTATTCGTGTGAACTACGCGCTCCGAGTACTGCACACCGGCGCGCGCGGCGGCGACCGCGCCAAGACCGATACCGGTCGCGACCGCCGCATTGCTGGTGACCTTGTTGGCGACCGCGGCGCCCGCGACACCGGCGCCCGCGACCGCGCCTTCCGTGTACAACGAACTGCAGCCGCTCAATGCCGACGAAACCGCCAGCGCCAGCGCGATCAGCGCCGTTACGTGGGGGCGTTTGCCAGCGACAACGGACTTCGCGTTGACAGCCCACACCATGTTCTTTTGCATTTCTCCCGTCCCTGCCCGTACAGGTGCCTGCGTTCACGCTTCGCGCGTGTAAACGAAGGACACGTCGTTCATTATGCAGCCGCATTGTGCAGGATGCGTTTTGTAATTGGCAGCGAAAAAATGCAAGAAATTGCAAAACATCGTGCGCTGCGATGTTTTCTGTCGCATGGGCGGGCTTACCTGGCTCTGCCAGGTATTGGGGACATCAGGTGAATTTGCCGTCGGCGTGAGACGTTGAGCAGGTGAATTCGGTGCCGCGAAACCCGCGGCGAAAGGATCATGACGAACAGCGCAACAGCTGGCCGCCGCCATCGGCGCACGGCTCGCGTTGCACCGTGCCTATGAGTCGGCTTCGTCTTCCCCGCTTTCGTCGCCGTATGCGCTCAGCCGGTTGTACAGCGTTTTGAGGCTCACGCCGAGCGCTTTGGCAGCGCGTCGCTTGTCGCCGCCGCAGTACTTGAGGGTGCCGAGAATGATCTGCTTCTGCGCGTCGGCGAGCGGCGTGCCGATCCACACGCTCATCGCGTCGCCTTGCGTGACCGCTTTCTTGACTCGCGACGCAAGATGCGGATGCGGCAATTCAACCGTCTTTTCCGCGAGAATGAACGCGCGATAGACGGCGTTCTTCAACTCGCGCACGTTGCCCGGCCACGACCATGAACGCAGCGTTTCGATCGAGCGTTTGCTGAAGCTCTTGTGGGTGCCTTCCTGCTGATTCAATTGCGCGAGGAAGTGTTGCGCGAGCAGCTCGCGATCGTTTTCGCGCTCGCGCAGCGGCGGCGCGCGCAGCGGAAACACCGCGAGCCGGTACATCAGATCCTCGCGCAAGCCGTTTTCCTTGACGGCCACGGCGGGGTCGCGATTGGTCGCGGCGATCACGCGCACGTTGCCGCTGATCAACTCGTTGCCGCCGACGCGATAGAACGTGCCGGTTTCGAGCGCGCGCAGCAGCTTGACCTGGCGCACCGGCGCCATTTCGGTGATTTCGTCCAGAAACAGCGTGCCGCCGTTCGCATGTTCGAAGTAGCCGATGCGACCCTGGACCGCGCCGGTGAAGCTGCCTTTTTCGTGGCCGAACAGTTCGGCTTCGATCAGCTCATCGGGAATCGCGCCGCAGTTCACGGCGACGAACGCGCCGTCCTTGCGGCCGCTGCGCTCGTGAATGGTGCGGGCGATCAGCTCCTTGCCGGTGCCCGATTCGCCGATGATCAGCGCGGTCGCGTCGGTATCGGCGACGCGTTCGATCTGTTCGTACAGATCGAGCATTACCGGCGACGAGCCGTACAGCAGCCCGTACGATTTCAGTCCCGCGACGGCGTCCGCGACGCGCTGCTTCGCTTGTGGCGAAGCATTGCCACCGGCGGACACGGTGGGCGAGTCCAGATCGATTGACGCCATAAAAAGGGAAGTCCTGTGCAAATGGAGTTCGTGTTGCGGCGCGCAGGCCTTGAATGCGATAGACCGTACAGCCACTATCTCATAAAAGACGATTTAACCACTTCGACACTGATTCGGGCAATCGAACTGGCAGCCGCTGAAATAGCCGTGCGCGCAATCGGTCGAAAATGCGCAAATTGGCTTTTCAGCGCGCTGGAGCGGTAAATATACCGGGCACATGCATTGCATCATTGACCGTTTGATCGAGTCGTGCGAGGTTTGACGGCTACGTCGCAGCGCCGCCGGCCAGCGCAAACCGGCAACCCGCATCGTGCGCCCGAAGCCCGAACTGTTGCACCGGTCGACGCACCGATTCCGCGGCAACGCACGAACGCCGAATCAGACGAGGAGTGAACGATGACTGACACCACACAACAACTTGCACTCGGCGGACAGAAGATCGTCGAGGATCTTCGGGTGCTGCTGAGGGACTCGGAGGAAATGCTGCGGCTCGCCGCCAACGTGCCGGGCGAAGGCGTCGGCGCCTTGCGCGACCGGCTCGGCACGCACGTGGAAACGCTGCAATCGACGCTCGGCGATGCGCAACGCAACGTGCATCGCCGGTATCGCGGGGCGGCGGTCAGCGCCGAGCACTATGTGCGCCATAACCCGTGGCGCTCGCTCGCGCTCGCGGCGGGCACCGGGTTTCTGCTCGGCTTGCTGGTCGCGCGTTAGACGCGGCGCACGCTTGGCACGACTGCATTCATCCGCATCACGATCCAAGGAGTTCATGATGACACGACCCACCATTGGTTTTTTTGGCGCATTGATGGCAATCGGCGGCTTCCTGGCGGTTCGCTACGTGCAACACAAGCGCACGGGCCAAGTCTCACCGGCGCGCGAGCTGAGCCGCTGGGAAAACGAGGGCGGCGCGGTGGCGGCGCCGGCGACTTTGTCGACCGAGCTGGCGCCCGCCTCGCACAGCGCCAACGGCTCGGGGCAGGTCAACGGCGAACCCCGCGCATGGCCGTTTCCGCGCGGCTGACGCGGTTCGCTCGAATGCAACGCGGCCTGCGGCCGGCGCCTGGAACGGGATTGTTAAATGAATCTTGTAAAGCCGTATAATAGGTAAATAGACAACAATGACGCGGAAGTTGGCGCGAATTTGGCCGTTATTGTTGCAATTTTTCATCAAATGGTCGGCGGAACGGAACGCAATCGATTCCGCGTCATGCAGCCGACCGGACCCAGCCGCATGCCCATTGGCATGTTCCGCATATTTTCTGACCCACGCTTGCAGGCTTTCGAAACGCGATGCCACATGTACTCATTGTCGATGACGACGCAGGTACCCGCGAGGCACTTTCCGCCGTCATCGGGGAAGACGGGCTGACCACCGCCACCGCGGGCGATCTGCGCGAAGCGCGTATTCAACTGATCCGGCAGATGCCGGACGTCGTTTTCACCGACCTGAAGCTGCCCGACGGCAGCGGGGTCGATCTGTTCGAAGATCTCGATCCGCGCTCCGGCGTCGAAGTGATCGTGATCACCGGCCACGCGACGGTCGAGTCGGCGGTCAGCGCACTGAAAATGGGCGCGGCCGACTACCTCGTGAAGCCGATCAACATGCAGCGCGTGAAGTCGATCCTGTCGCGCCTGCCGCGCGCCGGCGACCTGAAGGCCGAAATCGGCACGCTGCGCGGCGAGTTGCGCCGCATGGGCCGCTTCGGTCTGATGCTCGGCAATTCGCCGGCGATGCAGGAGGTCTACGACCAGATCAGCCGCGTCGCGCCGACGGCGGCCTCGGTGATGCTGGTCGGCGAATCGGGCACCGGCAAGGAAGTTGCCGCGCAGACGCTGCACGAGTTGAGCCTGCGCCGCAAGCACGCGTTCCTCGCGGTCAACTGCGGCGCGATTTCGCCGAATCTGATCGAATCGGAAATGTTCGGCCACGAGCGCGGTTCGTTCACCGGCGCGGACCGGCAGCACAAGGGCTATTTCGAGCGCGCGAACGGCGGCACGCTGTTCCTCGACGAAATCACCGAGATGCCGATCGAGCTGCAGGTAAAGCTGCTGCGCGTGCTCGAGACCGGCATGTTCATGCGCGTCGGCACGACCAAGGAAATCGAAACCGACGTGCGTCTGATCGCGGCCACCAATCGCGATCCCGAGCAGGCGGTGCTCGAAGGCAAGCTGCGGCTCGATCTGTACCACCGGCTGAACGTGTTTCCGATCAGCCTGCCGCCGCTGCGCGATCGCGGCAAGGACGTCGAGCTGCTCGCGCAATCGTTCCTCGATGAGCTCAACGAGCGTCACGGCACGAAGAAGCATTTCCCTGTCGCGGTGAAGGACATGCTGCTGTCGTATCCGTGGCCGGGCAATGTGCGCGAGCTGAAGAACTATGTGCAGCGCGCGCACATCATGTCGAGCGGGGATTCGGATAGCACGGCGACGGTGCCGTTGCAAATCACGCTGTCGAAGCCCGCGGCCGGCACCGCGATCACGATCCCGTTCGGCACCTCGCTCGCGGAAGCCGACCGTCAGCTGATTCTTGCGACGCTCGAGCAATGCGGCGGCGTCAAGACGCGCGCCGCGGAAATTCTCGGCATCAGCCTGAAGACGCTGTACAACCGGCTCGTCGAGTACGGCAACGATGCGCGCGACGACGGCGATCCCACCGACGAATCACGCGCACTCGGCGGCGCGGACGCCTGATCCGCGCCTCTTCGCACGTCATCCGCGTCCCCAGTATCCGCCCGCCCGGGCTTCCGGGCGGGCACCCGAACGGCACAAGCCTTGCTGCGCTCCGGTGGAACGCAAAGCGAGGTCACCGACATGCCGCACCTGCTGCATTACGCCGCCGTTTCCGCGCCGTCCAGGCGGTTGCACGCTCATCGGCCCGAACCGGTCGAGCCGCCCACTGCACCTCCCATCGCGCCGCCGGACCCGGCCGAACCCGACACGATCCCCGGCCCGACACCCGATCCGATCGAACCCGTCGAACCGGTCACGCCGCCGATCGGCGATCCGCCGCCGCAGCCAACGCAAACGCCTCAGGCCGCCGACCGTCCGTCGCGACCGCGGCAATGTTGATACGACCGTCGATGTCGGCGCCCTGTCGCGCACTCGATGGAACCACATCCCGCACTGCGAGGCGTCATGCTCTGGGTCGGTGCAGAGCATTGCTGTACTTGTTACAAAGCCGGCGCATGTTTTACCGGCAATTTACGGTTTCGCCCCCTAGACTGTAGGGATGCCGCGACAAGCGGCAGGCTTCCCCCGGAGGCACGATCATGAGACACCCCGCATTGCGACGTTCCGCGCGGCACTCCAAGCGCGGGCCACGGCCGGCCGAGGTCGAGACTGAGCCGGTGGTGTCGCCGGACCCGGCCGCGCAGAATCGGATCGCCCCGCATACGCCGCCGGACGGCGAGCACAACCAGGGCGGGGTGCGTCAGGAAGGCCTCGAATACCAGCGCGATCTGGGCTCGGAGCAGGATGCCTGAGGCAGCGTAGCACCCGGGCGGGGGTATCCCGGCGACCGGGATACCGGTAAGAAAGACCTTCGCATTCGTCGGATTTAACAGAAAAATGTTCTTCGCAATCCGTGATGATTGCGGGGATTCGCTCGTTTGTCACATTTTCATACAAGTTTATTTTCGATATCTCATATATCGGCACGATGATTGCGTGCACCGTTTTGGCGCAATTCCGCATACAACGAAACAATGGAGCACTAATGAGCAGATTGATCGTGGTATCGAATCGTGTCGCACCGATTCAGGAAGCGCGTCCGGCAGCGGGCGGGCTCGCGATCGGCGTGCTGGACGCACTGAAGGAGACTGGCGGCGTCTGGTTCGGCTGGAGCGGCGAAACGGTCAGCGAGCCATCCGCGCCCGTGATCGAGAAGCAGGGCAACGTCACCTACGCGACTGTGGGCCTCACCAAGCGCGATTACGACGAGTACTACCGCGGTTTTTCGAACACCACGTTGTGGCCGACCTTCCACTATCGCAACGACCTGTCCCGCTACGACCGCCAGGACTACGCGGGCTACCAGCGCGTCAACGCGACGCTCGCCAAGCAGCTCAAGGAACTGCTCAAGCCCAGCGACATCATCTGGGTGCATGACTACCATCTGCTGCCGTTCGCGCGCTGCCTGCGCGAGCTCGGCGTGAAGAACCCGATCGGCTTCTTCCTGCACATTCCGTTTCCGGTGCCCGAAGTGTTGCGCACGATTCCGCCGCATGAAGAACTCGTCAAGGCGATGTGCAGCTACGACGTGATCGGCTTTCAGACCGAGGCGGATCGCCAGTCGTTCGTCGACTATATCGAGCGCGGTCACCATGGCACGTCGAGCGAAGACGGCATGGTGCACGCGTACGACCGCTTCCTGAAGGTCGGCGCGTACCCGATCGGCATCTATCCCGACGCGATCGCGAAGACCGCCGAGCAGTTCACCGACCGCAAGGCGGTGCGCAGCCTGCGCGACGGCATGCGCGGGCGCAAGCTGATCATGAGCGTCGACCGGCTCGATTATTCGAAGGGGCTGGTCGAGCGCTTCCAGGCATTCGAGCGGCTGTTGCAGAACGCGCCCGGCTGGCACGGCCGCGTGTCGCTCGTGCAGATCGCGCCGCCGACCCGCGCCGACGTGCAGACCTATCAGCGCATCCGGCAAACGCTCGAAGGCGAGGCGGGCCGCATCAACGGCCGGTTCGCGCAGCTCGACTGGACGCCGATCCAGTATCTGAACCGCAAGTACGAGCGCAATCTGCTGATGGCGCTCTTCCGCCAGTCGCAGGTCGGCTATGTGACGCCGCTGCGCGACGGCATGAATCTGGTGGCCAAGGAGTACGTCGCGTCGCAGGATCCGGCCGATCCGGGCGTGCTCGTGCTGTCGCAATTCGCGGGCGCGGCCGAGCAGCTGCCGGGCGCGCTCGTCGTCAATCCGTTCGATCTGTCGCAGATGGCCGAAGCGCTCGAGCGCGCATTAGCGATGCCGCTCGCCGAACGTCAGGCGCGTCATGCGGACATGATGGAGCCGATGCGCGAGAGCAACCTGTCGGTGTGGCGCGATACGTTGCTCGATGATCTGCGCCACGTCGCGACCGCGTCTTCGGTGACGGCCAAAGCGGTAAAGCTCGCTGACGTGACGGCATCGCCCTGAGCCGACAGGCGCGGCCCGCGCGGGCGGGCGGCGCGTGTGTGCCGCTCACGTCGTGCATGGAGTGACAGGGAAGATCAAGGCGAAAAGGCGTGCATCGCCTCGTGCGATGCGCGCCTTTTATCGTGCATGTCTTGCGCGCGTAACGGCCACAGCCCTCAGGCCGGCTGCGCCGCCTTCTGCATGACCCGCATCGTGCTGACGACCGCCGCGACCGCCGAGAACCCCGCGGCCACGTACAGCGCGATGATCGTCCCGCTCTGCGGCGCGACGCCGAAGATCAGCGCGACCAGCGCCGCGCCGAGCGTTTGCCCGGTCAGGCGCGCGGTGCCGAGCATGCCGCTCGCGCCGCCGCTGCGTTCGCGCGGCGCGGACGACAGCATCGTGCGATTGTTCGGCGACTGGAAGATGCCGAAGCCCGCGCCGCACAGCGCCATGCGCCACGAAATCTGCAGCGCGTCCGGGTGAGGCCCGAGCGTCGCGAGCAGCAGCAGGCCGACCGTCATCGCGGCGAGCCCGACGCCGCCGAGCCAGCCGGCCGATATCCTGTCCGACAGCACGCCGGCAATGGGCGCCGCGATGATGATGATCGCGGGCCACGGCGTCATCAAAAGACCCGTTTCGACCTGCGACATGCCGAGTGTTTCCTGCAGCAGGAACGGCAGCGACACGAACGCGAGCATCTGCGCGCAGAACGAGCAGACCGACGTGCCGATCGACAGCGCGAACACCGGAATACGCAGCAGGTCGATCGGCAGCAGCGGGGCGGGCCGCGTCAGCTGGCGACGCACGAAGAAGTAGCCGATGACCAGCGCTCCGAGCGCCTCGAGCGTCACGTAGCCGAAACGCTCGCCGTGGCCGAGGCCATCGACCGCGAAAATCAGCAGGCCGAACACAAACGCGTTCATCACCGCGCTCAGATAGTCGTACGGAGATTCGTGGCCGGGGTTCATCGGCAGCGCCTTGAAGCCGCCGACGATCGCCGCGATTCCGATCGGCACGTTGATCGCGAACAGCCACGGCCAGCTCGCGATCGCGAGCACGCCCGAGGCGACCGTCGGCCCGACCGCCGACGACACCGCCACCACCATCGCGTTGATCGAGACGCCGCGCCCGAGCTGGGCGGGCGGATAGATCATGCGCACGATCGCGGTGTTCACGCTCATGATGCCGGCCGCGCCGAAGCCCTGGACCACTCGCGCGAACGCGAGCGTCGCCAGCGAGTTCGACAGCGCGCAACCGAACGACGCGACCGTGAACAGGATCAGGCCCGACAGATAAATGCGCCGGTAGCCGATGCGGTCGCCGAGCGACGCGAGCGGCAGCAGCGAGATCGTGATCGCGAGCTGATACGCGTTGACGACCCAGATCGACGCGGCGGCGCTCGCATTGAGGTTGCGCGCGATCGTCGGCAGCGCGACGTTGGCGATCGCGCTGTCGAGCACCGCGAGCGTCAGCGAGAGCGCGATGACGAGCATCGCCCAGTAGCGTTGTGGGACCGGTAGGCCCAGTTCCTTGCCTTCGAAGCGGGAAGTGGAGGACGTCGAGCCGTCCGTGCGCGGGGAGGGTGCGTGCATCGATTGTTTGATTTGTCGGAGATGTTGGCGCGCCTGTGCGCGGCTCACGCGCTGGCCGCTGCGGGCGTATCGGTCGGCGCGGCGCCGGCGTTACCGGGCGCCGGCGCCGCGCGTGCGTTATTTGAGTTCGTAAAGGCCCGTGTGGGTCGTCGAATCGATTTCGTTCAGGTGCGTCATGAAGCGCGCGACCGCGTTGGTGGTTTCCGCGCTGACCGGCAGATGCGGCACTTTCAGCGCATGCAGCCGGAAGATATAGCGATGCGTGCGATCGCCGCGCGGCGGCGCGGCGCCGCCGAAGCCGACCGTCCCATAGTCGTTGCGCACCTGCATCGCGCCCTGCGGCAGCAGCGAGCCGTCGGCCTTGCCGGCGTTGCGCGGCAGCGAGCGCGCGTCGGCCGGAATGTTCACGACGACCCAATGCCAGAAGCCGCTGCCGGTCGGCGCGTCGGGATCGTGAACGGTGAGCGCGAAGCTTTGCGTGTCCGCGGGCGGCGCTTCCCATTGCAGCGACGGCGAGATGTTTTCGCCGTCGCCGCCGAACGCCTTGTCGTTGTACTCGTGGGCTCTCGGCATGAAGCCGTTGGTGGGAAAATCGTCGGACCAGAGACGGAAGTCAGCCATGATGTGCCTCCCTTGTTGATTGGTTCTGGGATCGTCGGAGTTCGCGATGTCGCGGCGGGCGAGGCGCATCTCGCGGCATGCCGAAGCGCGTGAGGACGTGCCGCGAAAGCGCCTGGAAGCACCCGGAAAACGCCGCCGAAGCGTGCCTCGAAGGCATCTCGAAAGCGCGCCGGGTGAGCTTTTCGAGTGTAGCACCAGCGGCCGCGAGACTCGCGCGAGCCGGGCAGGTCGCGCGCGGTTTTCAGCCGCGTTCCTCGAACTCCGGCGCGTCGCTTCCGATCCACGCGACGAGCCGCTCGATCACGCCCGCGATATCGCGATTCGCGCCCCGCAAAGCGCATTCCCATACGACCGCGACGCGCCAGCCGCTCGCGAGCAGCGCGGCGCGCACCTTGTCGTCGTTGCTGCGATTGCGGCCGATCTTGTCGCGCCAGAAGTCGGGCCGCGTCTGCGGCCATTTGAACAGATGACAGTCGTGGCCATGCCAGAAGCAGCCATGCACGAGCACCACCGCGCGATAGCGCGGCAGCACGATGTCGGGGCGGCCGGGCAGATCGCGCGCGTCGAGCCGGAAGCGCAGGCCCCGTCGATGCAGCAGGCTGCGGATCAGGATCTCCGGCTTGGTGTTGCGGCCGCGAATGCCGGACATCATCCGGCTGCGCGTCGCGCTATCGACGATATCGACCATCGTCAGCGGGCCAATGGGTCGCGCGGCCGCTCACGCGTGGAGCGGCAGGGAATGTTTCGACGCATCGCGGGTCGGGTGGGCAAGCAGGGTTTGCACATGCGGCAGCATGATACGCGCCACTTCGCGCATCACCGGCATCACGACGCTATTGCCGAACTGCCGGTAGGCCTGCGTATCGCTGACCGGAATCCTGAAGGTGTCGGGAAAGCCCATCAGTCGCGCGCATTCGCGCGGCGTCAGGCGACGCGGGCGCGGCGCCTCGCCCTGATAGACGAGAATTTCGGAGCCGTCCTTGTGATAGCGCGCCGACAGCGTGCGCGTCACGCTGTCCGGATAGGCCATGCCGAAACCGAAGCCGTTGCCCGCCGCACGATGCTTGGCCGCGTAGTTTTGCAGATACGCCCACAGCTTCGGGGTGAGCGTGTACTTCGGCTGCACGCGGCGCGCGGCGTGATCGAAGAAGCGGTCGTGGTCCCACGGCAGCACCGGTTCCGTGCCGTCCGTGCGATGCAGGATCGCGCCGAGCCGCGGACCCTGTTCGGGCAGGCGCAGGTCGTCCCATGTGAACCCGGTCTTGCCGCGAAAGCCCACCACGATGATGCGCTCGCGATGCTGAGGCGTGAAATGCTGGCCATCGATCACGCGGTAGTGCACCTCGTAGCCGAGTTCGTCGCGCAGCGTTTGCAGGATCACGTCGAAGGTGCGGCCCTTGTCGTGCGACAGCAGGTTCTTTACGTTTTCGAGCAGGAACGCGGCGGGGCGCTTCGCGGCGATGATGCGCGCGACGTCGAAAAACAGCGTGCCCTGGGTCGTGCATTCGAAGCCGTGCGGCCGGCCAAGCGCGTTTTTCTTGCTGACGCCGGCGATCGAAAACGGCTGGCACGGAAAGCCGCCGAGCAGCACGTCGTGGCTCGGCACGTCCTCGGCGGGAAACGTGACGATGTCGCCGATCAGCGCGTGCGCGCCGCCGCTCGCGGAGTTGTCGCCGTGGTTCTCGCGATAAGTCCGCGTCGAGAACTCGTTCCACTCGCTGGTGAACACGCATTCGCCGCGGTGCGCCTCGAAGCCCATGCGAATGCCGCCGATACCCGCGAACAGATCGATGAAGCGGAAGCGCGCCGCGTCGCCCGCGTGTTGCGCCTCACGCGCGCCTTGCCGCAGCAGATCGCGCAACGCGGGTTCCAGCATCGCGGGACAAGCCGTTTCACCTTTTTCCCAGCGACGCACCGTCTTGATGTCCTTGCCGACATGGGCTGCGATTTCGCGTTGGGTGAAACGGGCGCGCGCCTGCTTGAGCAGGTCGAACGGGGCGGCGAGGGTCACGTGGCGTCCTTGCTGGGAATTTTTGCGGACATTATGACCTAAGGTCGTCCCTTTTCCCTATTGTCGGCGCTGATTGATCAGGAATTTTTCGCGATACGTCGCGCCGCTGCGTTTGTTTGCGGCGAAACATGCCTGTGACGAATGCGGATATACGCTCGTCCCGTGACGCTGGTTTCCGGCGTTGCGACGTGTGTTGGCGACCGCGACCTCGTGCCCGGCCGCTTTTTTTGCGGCGCGCAAGACGAGCCGCGTGCCGGCTTGGCGCCACGCACGCGGGTGCAGCGGGTGGGGCGGATGCGGATGCGGTCAGGCCGACTTCACCTTCTTCACCGGGCCAGCCCGCTCGAATCGCGAGGTCGGCGCGGGCGCGAAGCGTTCCCATTCGGGCAGCGGCGTCGAGGCCAGCCAATCGAGTTGCAGCAGCAGGCTGTCGACTTTGTCCAATTGGGCGGTAGAAAGCTGCCCGCTGTCGACCAGCGCGGTCAGTCGTTTGCGCCAATAGGTGGCTGGCAGGATCGGACCGCCGAAATCGCCGCGCAGCGATACGTGCATCACCCGCGCGATGTGCGCGATGTCGTGGTCGATCAACGCAGCTTGCGATGATCCCGAAATCGTAGTCTCCGTGCGGTCCATGACTCCTCCCTGAGCGCATTTACGGCGGTGCGCGGCGAGACTTTAGGCTTTTTGATAAAAAATTTGCCCGATCGCGCGTCGGCGTTCGTCGGTGCCGCGGCCCCGTGCGCGGAGCAGTTCCCGGGAACAGCCGTTGCTGCTTCCCACACACCGGCGGAATACCGCGCCGGCATTTCCGTCGACTACGCATATGGGAGCCGAGCATGAACAAGGATCAAGTGAAGGGCGTTGGCGAGCAGGTCAAGGGCAAGGTCAACGAGGCCGTCGGCAAGGCCACGAAGGACCCTGCGAAGGAACTCAAGGGCGACCTGCAGCAGGGCGCCGGCAAGGTGCAGAAGGCCTATGGCGATGCGAAGGAAGACGCCAAGGACGATGCAAAGCGCGGTCGTCACTGAACCCGTTCGGTGCAGGTTGCCGTAACGGCGGAGGCGTTGCGATCGTCGCGGCGCCTTTGCTTTTCGTACGGCGCAGGTCGGACACGACGCGTCCGATTTCACCAACTGGGTCACGGCTGACGTTGGCGCGGCGGCCGGCCTGGGAGTAACCCGTGATCGCGATGATCGGCATTCCGCACGCGCTGCGAGCCCTTTAGACTTGGCGCAATCCCATCAGGAGGTCGCGCCAATGACACCCGAAAAGATACTTTCGATGTTTGAACGGCAGTATTTGGAAGGCAAGGCGCCGCCGGATCTCGAAGCGACCTGCGCGAACTTCGCGACGTGGCTCGCGACCGCGTGGGAACTGCTCGACGGCACCGAAAAGACGCTGCTGCTGACGGTCGGCGCGGCGCTGTGGCGCGAGGGCTTCAACGTGCGCGCGGGTACGGCGACGAAGGACTTGTGGTGAACCGCCGATCGCGAACGGCGCTGTTGCCGCAGCGTTTGTAGGGTCTTCACGCGGCCTCGCACGCGTTGTGGCGAGTCGGTTTATATTGGGCGGTCTTGCAATTTCTGTCCCATAGGGCGACCCGAACCCATGACCGATTTATCCGCTTTCGCGATCACGAAGAAATGGCCGGCCGAGCATCCGGACCGGATTCAGCTCTATTCGCTGCCGACGCCCAATGGCGTAAAAATCTCGATCATGCTCGAGGAAACCGGCTTGCCGTACGAGCCACATCTGGTGCGCTTCGATACCAACGATCAGATGACGCCGGCGTTTCTGTCGTTGAACCCGAACAACAAGATTCCGGCGATCCTCGATCCGAACGGTCCCGACGGCAAACCGCTGCCGCTGTTCGAATCGGGCGCGATCCTGATTTATCTCGCCGACAAAAGCGGCCGGCTGATCCCGCAGGACGCCGCCGGGCGCTACGAGACGATCCAGTGGGTGATGTTCCAGATGGGCGGCATCGGTCCGATGTTCGGCCAGGTCGGCTTCTTCCACAAATTCGCCGGCAGGGAGTACGAGGACAAGCGTCCGCGCGATCGCTACATCGCCGAATCGAAGCGGCTGCTCGGCGTGCTGGAGCAGCGCCTGGAAGGACGCACATGGGTGATGGGCGATCAGTATTCGATTGCCGATATCGCGATCTTCCCGTGGGTGCGCAATCTGGTCGGCTTCTATGAGGCGGGAGAACTGGTCGGCATTCAGGACTTCCCGAACGTGCGGCGCGTGCTGGCGGCGTTCGTCGAGCGTCCGGCGGTGGTGCGCGGCCTGAATATTCCGCAGCGGCCGGCTTGATGGCCTGAGCGTTTCGCGAGCTTGACCGCTCGGCCGGGCGGGCGCGAATCGAACGCGCCCGGCCACGCGGCATCGGGACGCTCTGCGCTGCCATGCCCCCCTTACGCACTTTGCCGGATCGAAGGGCATGACAGGTATCAGGAAGTATCGATCAATTCAGGCGTTGCGGGCGCTCGCCGCGCTGGGCGTCGTCGCGTTTCATACCGACGGCATCGTCGCCGCGCATGGTTGGCTCGTCCATGTTTTTCCGCGCGTGTCGCGCTATGGCGAAATCGGCGTCGACGTCTTCTTCGTGATCTCCGGCTTCGTGATGGTGCTGGTGACTCTGGGTTTGCCCCCGGGAATCCAGTCGGCGCGCTCGTTCATTTGCGCCCGCATCGCGCGGGTCGTGCCGCCCTACTGGATTCTCACCGCGTTGTTTATCGCGCTCGTCGCGTTCGTGCCGGGCGTTCCCGAAGCGTTCGGTCATGCGCGCGTGAGCGCCTGGCATGCGCTGTCGTCGTTTCTGTTTCTACCGTCGATGAGCTGGACCGGCATGGCCGCGCCCGTGCTGGGCGTCGGCTGGACGTTGAACTACGAGATGTGGTTTTACGGCGTGTTTGCCGCGGCGATGTGCGTGACGAGACGTCGTCTGCTGGCGGTAGGGGCGTTCCTGCTCCTGACGTCCGCGTTGCATCTGCTGCCCGGCGAGGGCGTCGCGTTCGCCTTTTACACGAATCCGCTGATGCTGGAGTTCGTGCTCGGGTGTTGCTTCGGAGCCTGGTATGCGACGGGGCGGACGGTGCCGGTGGCCGCGGCGGCGGGATTGCTGGTGGCGGTCGCCGCAGCGGGCGTGTTTGCGCCGAAGTTGACCGATGCGAACCGGTTTCTCGTATTTGGCCTGCCGGCGTTGGCGGTCGTGGTGGCGGGATTGTCGGTCGAGAGCAAGGTGCGGTGGAACAAGTGGCTCGAGCGCATCGGCGATGCGTCGTATTCGCTGTATCTGACGCATCTGCTCGCGATGCCGGTCGTGGTCGGCTTCATGCAGATGATCGATGCGCGACATCGGTTGCCGGGAGATCTGGTTGGCGGGGCGGTTGTGGTCGCGTCGACGGCGGTGGCGCTCGGGTCGTATCGGTGGGTCGAGCGACCGGCAAGTCGGGCCGTGGCCAGCTGGATCGCCGGGTTGTCGTGGGGAAGCGCGGTAGCCGGAGCGAAGCGGTAAGCGTGCTTCGACGGTTTTTCGTGTCCTTGAAATTAAGACCGCTGAGCGCGTATAACCTTTGAGGTGAGTAAAGTTCTTACCGGCTTATCGGGCGAGAATCGCGCGACAGCGCTGTGATGCGACCGGACGAAAAGGTGAAGCAATGAGCGCCGTTACATTGTTCGCGTGGTCCGTTCCGGCGTATTTCCAGGATTCCGTGGTCGACCATACATGGGTGACGACCTACGACAGCCGCGTGAAGATTTACCCAGCGCTGGCGGACGTCCTGATCGCGGGCGAGCACTATTGGTACAGCTGGGGCAGCTTCCACGCCCGAGGTGGGACGCCGGTCAGTGCGGATGGTTTTTTGGCTTCCGGCGCGGCAAATCTGCTTTATGCTAGTTGTCTATGTAAGCCCGATGTGGACTCGAACATCGATCCGGCCGCTCGCGGAACGATATTCAGCTATGGTCGCGATGGTGTATGCCATCAGCTGTCAAACCAGATTCTTTGGGCGACCGGCAGCGGTGGAGCGGCTCCAGCTACCGTCCGCATGTCCAGGGGCTACTGGTTGAGCATCGCGATCTTCGGACCATACGGCAAGCAGCATGCTGCATGGGCGAGCAAGAAGATTCAGTGCTCGACACCAAGCGGGAGTGACGCGATGAAGCCAGGACATCAGGAATCCGATGTCGACGATTTTCAGGAGCATCTTCAGGCGACTTTGAAGGGTCCCGACGCGGATGCGAAAATCAAGTCGTTGATGAATCATCGACGCGCATTTATGGTGCGGGTCGAGCGTTTGCAACCTGCCCCGCAGGGCAGCGATGTTCCGTCCGCCTCGGAGCTGAACGAGGCCTATTCGTCTTTTCTCCACGACGCTGCTGACATTCTGGGTCCCGAGGACTTCGAGCGAGTTTTTGGTGAACGCCCAAAGGATCAGATGAACGTCGTCGATCCTTCGATATACGAGCAAAGTGTCCGTCGGCCGATGCAAAAGTAATGGAGCCGCTGGACTGGCGTCGTCTCAAACGCGTTTCGCGATCACCGTCGTCGAACTCGCAATGTCGAGATTCTTTTTTGCGCTTAGCTGCTTCACAAACGATCGATCCAGCAACGTCGGCGGTCCTTGCAGAATTTCTTCGACCGTGAGCGCCTTGAATTCCTTCAGCGCATTCTCGTCGAGACCATCGGCCCATTCGCTCATGATCCAGTAAATCGACCAGATGGCCGATGTCGATTCCGGTACGTACACACGTTCGACATTGATCGCAGATCCGAAGAGGTTGAGAATCCCCTCGGCTGTCATGTTGTAGTAGTGATGCGGGTAGCCGTGAGTGGGTTGAGTGAGCGGAACCACCACGACCAGATCGCCTCCTGGCTTCAACACGCGCAGAATCTCTTTGGCGGCAGTGAATGGGTCCTTCACATGTTCGAGGACATTCAACGACAGAAGGCCATCGAACGATGCATCTTTGAATGGCAGAACTTCGCCGACACCTCGCACATCGGTGGATGGATAGTTGGTGATGTCGAAATTGATCACGTTTTCGTAGATCGCGGGACGGCTGCCGGCCCCACAATCCAGAATGATCCCCGACGGATGGCGCTCGATCATACTCAGTGCATCCTGATCGTACAGATTGCTTCCGGCCAGTTCCGAGTCGTAAATGTCGAACTGGGAGCGCAGATCGGGCGACAAAAAATCGAAAAATTTTCCGTCGCCACTAAATGGCATATCAGTGCGAAGGACAGACGCTATTCTTTTTCTTCGTTCCCGCCTGGATTGGGCCGCCACCAGTGCATCTTGCCTGCGATGACTTTCGGCGCTTCCGAAAACTTCGAAATGCGATCTTCCCGATCGTAATGCGCCGAGCCTGACGGCCTCAGCGACGTCCGGATTTGCGGCGAGATAGGCCTGCTCACAAAAATTCAACGCGGTAACGCATTCAAGCGCTTGATCCATGTCGGTCCTCGGAAACGTTTCGAAGTCGGCTCGCCGATTATAGCGATCTGAGATTTACGGGAGCGCCTGATTTTCCGGGGTTGTCGAACGCGTGGTTCGCGTGGAAGGCGGATCGCAACAAAAAGCACCGCAGCGCAAGGCGTGCGGGGCTTTTAAGAGCGGACCTGGCAGCCGGTTGGGCGCTTGGTCCCCTTGGCCTACTACAAATACGCTCACTATCTTTCTGTTGCTTTGACGCATGCACTGCCGTGCGTGGTCCCGCGTGGCAGGCCGCCGCGCGAATGAATGTCATCGATTGTGTCGGATCTATCGCTCCGTTCACGGCTTTGTGCTAGGTATAACCCCTTCAAATCGATCTGGAGGGGGCGCATGTTGATGGGGCTACAGACAGATGGCGATTGACTTCGAAGTCGGAACGCATCGGTGCTGCACGCTCTACACGCGACAGGAGTATCGCGGTAGTGCGTTGAGCAACGAGGCGCGTGCCGGCCGTCAGCTCATTACCTCGGCAGGATCGCGGGAACTCACGCGCGATGCGCGCCGGTTAGCGGGGCTCGTCGAATTCATCCGCAACACGCGCAGCGGCGCATATGCGAATGGCGCTGCCCCAGAGCAGATTGCCCGGGCGCTACAGACCGCCGTCGAGCGTGGCGATGTGATCGCAGTCGTGTCCATGCCGCGTACCTCGCGCGGAGGTGCTGCGCCTATCGAGCAGAATATCCGACCGTACTACGAGACCGTCACGCCGTCGCAGCTATTCAGGCGTGCGCTGCCTGTCGTGAGTGCCGGGCGTTCTTTCCAGCGTCCAGTGCTGCCGCGACTGCCCGCCGAAGATGGGCTCGCGATCTGGTTCGCCCGCCCGGGCGACGTGTTGCCCGATGGAACGATTGCCATGCCGGTATCAACGCCGTTGGGCGATGCGCAGGCGTTCGAATACAGCGAGGCTATGTCAGGCGTTGATGCGGTGGAGTTGGCGGGCGCGGAGGGCACGCCGCGTAATAATCAGGCGCAAAACAAGCAGTTCAAGGCCGTCGTAAAGGCGTTGCGACTCAATCAGGATCAGGCGAGGCAACTTCACGACGACATAAGTAAGCAGGGCTTCGGCTATCACGAGATGCTGGAACGTGGGCAGGACTTGTTTGGAGGCGGTGATGACTGATACCAAGACAGAAATAACAACGCGTCTTTCCGCACTCATCGGGCTCGATGTGAGCTGGGTCAGTCACGCGGGAGACATGCTCACCATGCAGTTTGGCCCGCAAAGGCGGTACACGCTTAGAGGCAGGGATCGTGAGGACGGGGCGTGGGCGCTTCACGTGCAATGCGCGTGGAAGCTAGAGCGCGAGGGCAAAACTATTGCGACCCGCGATGATCTGCGTGGCGTCGATGAAAAGGCGCACGACTCAGCCAAGCGCTTGCATGAAACGCTCGTAGGACAAGGGCCTATCGAGGTCGAGGCCGTATCGGCAGACGATGCGGGCGGCGTGGACGTGTCGTTATCCCGAGGATACAGCCTTGTTGTGATCCCTGACGGCGTTGAAGATGATGAGGACTGGCGCTTCTTCGCGCCGGGCGTTGATGCCGCACACCTCGTGATTGAAGGCGGCAAGATTGCACCCGAGTCGTTTTCGTGAATGCCGATCGAAAGCGTGCCCGCTTGACTGGCGAGCTTGGTTGCTTCGTGCAGAAGTACGCGCGCAAGGCGCACGCTGGCCACGATCCCGATGATCGACGCTACGACAAGAAGATTGAGACGGCGATGCGGCGCCTACGCGCCAAAGATCTCTCGGAATTGCTTTCAGGCGATGGCGAGCCAGTCTCGACGGACTGAACGAAGCGAGTTTTTCCTTTCCGTCAAACCGACACTTCATCCTCCAGTAGCGCGAGCTGTTCGGCATCACCTGAAGATAGAGCCCTTTGCCATCGGCAAGACGGTAGGGCTGTTCAGTCAGCTTGGCCTTGCTACCTTGGAGCTCGGTAGGCGGTGCAATCTGATTGCGCAGGGCGTGGCGGTATCGATTTTTGGGATATTCGGCGATATCCCCACCAATGCCCCAAAAAAATCTGGTTTGTCTTGGGCTATCGTGGGCAAGATGGCAGCAAAAAGCCCCACAGCGCAAGGCATACGGGGCTTTCTGGACATTCTCAGGAGATACTGCGGCCAATCTGGTCCCCCTGACAGGAATCGAACCTGTATCTAGCGCTTAGGAGGCACTTGTTCTATCCATTGAACTACAGGGAGAGGACCGGGCCGGACAGATCGGCGAGGACTCGGTGAGTCCAGACTGACCACCGAGCGCAGAGTATATCAAACCGGCGCGGGCAAGAGGAGAGCCAAGCCAGCAGCCGCCCGCGCCTCGCACAAATCCCGCAAAAACAAACGGCCCCGAAGACATCGCCTGCCGGGCCGCGAAAACCACCTGAGCATCTGACGAAGCGCACGCAACCGCGCCTATCGCCCCAAGCTCATCTCACTGTCAAAACTCCACCACCGCGAACTCCGCCTTGCCCACGTCGCACAGCGGGCAGCGCCAGTCTTCCGGAATGTCGGCGAAACGCGTGCCCGGTCCGATGCCTTCTTCGGGCAGCCCGTCTTCCTCGTTGTAGATCCAACCGCAAATCAGGCAGACCCAGCTCTTGAATTCCGTCACTTCGATTACTTCGCTCACGACACGCTCTCTCGTTCAATGCAATGGCCGGCTTGCTCTGCCCCTTTATGGGGCGGCGCGGCGACCCGCAATATTACCGGAATTTGTCAAATCAGCCGCAGACGACCGAAGCGGCGCCGCCCCAACGCCTCTGCGGCGAGCCCGGGTTCGCGCGACGGGCCTCGTCACACAAGCCGTGTACGCTTTGACCTGCAAGCTATTCGATTGGACAGATGTGGCGCTCGCTTCGCACGTATTGAGACGATCGGTCTCGGAGAGGCCGCTGGCGGCGCCGCATCGCCGGGTTTCGTTTCCAAAGGAGAAAGCGATGTTTATAAACCGATGGTTGGTCGGCGTCGCGGCGGCTGGGCTACTCGCCGGGTCAGGTGTGGCGCAGGCGGAGGGCGTGACCTTCGTGCAACCGGCGGACGGCGCGACCGTCACCAATCCGGTGCACGTCGTGTTTGGCCTTGACGGCATGAAGATCGCGCCCGCCGGCACGCTGACGGACGGCACCGGGCATCATCACCTGCTGATCGACGGCAAGCCGCTGCCGAAGGGCGAGGTCGTCCCCGCGACCGACAAGTCGCTGCACTTCGGCAAAGGCCAGACTGAAACCGATCTGACGCTGCCGCCGGGCGACCATACGCTGACGCTGCAATTCGGCGACGGCGCGCATCGCTCGTATGGGCCGGAGATGAGCAAGACGATCACGGTGCACGTCAAGTAAGCAACTGCTTGAAAGGCCGGCCCGGCCCGCGCCGATAGCGTTGCACACTGTGTCCCGCGCTTCATCGCACGGATGTTCCCGCCCGGCATACCTGCGGCCGGCCCTACGCCCGGTACAATGAGCAGTTCCGACTCATCGCTGTCTTCTCCCATTCCCATGTCGCTTTACACCATTACCGGAGCGCAGCTCGCGTTCGGTCACGTCGCGCTGCTCGACCACGCGGATTTCTCGCTCGAAGCGGGCGAGCACGTCGGGCTGATCGGGCGCAACGGCGCGGGCAAGTCGTCGCTGTTGAAAATCGTCGCCGATCTGGCCAAACCCGACGACGGCCTCGTCACGCGTCAGCAGCATCTGAGCACGGTCTACGTGCCGCAGGAGCCCGAGTTCAACGCCGACGACACCGTGTTCGACGCGGTCGCCGCCGGACTCACCGAGGCGCGCGCGCTGCTCGACGAATACGACGCGGTCGCGCATCAGCTCGCCGACACGCCCGAGGGCGCCGAACACGACGCGCTGCTCGCGCGCATGAACACGCTGCAATCGTCGTTGGACGCCGCGGACGCATGGAATTGGAGCACGCGCGTCGCGACCACGCTGCAGCAGATCGGCCTGAACGGCGAAGCCCGTGTCGGCTCGCTGTCGGGCGGCATGCAGAAGCGCGCCGCGCTCGCGCGCGCGCTCGTCGTGCAGCCCGACGTGCTGCTGCTCGACGAGCCGACCAACCATCTCGACTTCGACGGCATCCGCTGGCTCGAAGATCTGCTGGTGTCGCTGCGCGCTGGGCTGCTGTTCATCACACACGATCGCGCGTTTCTCGACCGCGTCGCGACGCGCATCGTCGAGCTCGATCGCGGGCGGCTGCTGTCGTATCCGGGCAATTTCTCCGCGTACCAGACGCGCAAGGCGCAGCAGCTCGAAGTCGAGCGCATCGAGAACGAGAAGTTCGACAAACTGCTCGCGCAGGAAGAAGTGTGGATTCGCAAGGGCGTCGAGGCACGCCGCACGCGCAGCGTCGGCCGCATCGCGCGCCTCGTGCAGATGCGCAACGAGCGCGCCGAGCGCCGCAACGTGCAGGGCAACGTGAAGCTCGACGTCGGTCAGGGCGAGAAGTCCGGCAAGATCGTCGCGGAGCTGACGGACGTGACGAAGCGCTATGGCGAGCGCGCGGTGGTGGACCGCTTCACGGCCACGGTGATGCGCGGCGACAAGATCGGCTTCGTCGGTCCGAACGGCGCGGGCAAGACCACGCTGCTGAAGCTGATCCTCGGTGATCTGGCGCCGGACGAGGGCAACGTGCGCGTCGGCACGAATCCGCAGGTCGCGTATTTCGATCAGATGCGCGCGGCGCTCGATCTGGAAAAGAGTCTCGCGGACACGATCAGCCCCGGCAGCGAGTGGGTCGAAATCAACGGCCAGAAGAAGCATGTGATGAGCTATCTCGGCGACTTCCTGTTCGCGCCGGAGCGCGCGCGTTCGCCGGTCAAGTCGCTGTCGGGCGGCGAGCGCAACCGGCTGTTGCTCGCGCGCCTGTTCGCGCGCCCGGCCAACGTGCTGGTGCTCGATGAACCGACCAACGACCTCGACATTCCGACGCTCGAACTGCTCGAAGAACTGCTGATCGACTACGACGGCACGGTGCTGCTCGTCAGCCACGACCGCGCCTTTCTCGATAACGTCGTGACGTCGGTGATCGCCTCGGAAGGCGGCGGCAAGTGGCGCGAATACGTCGGCGGCTTCACGGACTGGCAGACGCAGCGCGATCGCTCGGAGCAACTCGCGCTCGAAGCGCAGAAAGAATCGAGCAAGGAAGCGCCGAAAGAAGCGGCGCCGAAGGACAGCGCGTCGGGCCGCAATGCGCAGCGCAGCGCGAAGCTGTCGTTCAAGGAGCAGCGCGAACTGGAGGCGCTACCGAAAATGATTGCCGATCTCGAGGCCGAACAGAAGGCAATCGGCGCGCAGCTCGAAGACGGCTCGGTGTTCGCGAAAGATGCACGCGAAGGCGCGCGTCTGACCGAGCGCTATGCCGAGATCGACGAAGAGTTGATGCTCGCGCTCGAACGTTGGGACGAGCTGGAAAACCGCGTCAAGTAACGCGGCGTGCGCGGCCGGCACAAAAACAACAGAAAGCGCCGCCGCGCACGGCACCGAAATTCAGCCGGCGCGCGCCCGTGCATTTTCCGCCGATACCTATCGCGCCGCCGTCCTGCGAGCCGTCCATCCTCCATTGCATGTCCCCCAACGCCCGCCGCGCCTTATCCAGTCGGCCAATTCAGCGCGGGGTCAATTGCCGCGGTGATCGAAATCAGTACAATACCCCGCGAACAGGCTTCCCCGGCGGGCTGCGCGTCCATCTCCGGCATTCGAGCGCGCCAACGGAAGCCGCGCGACAAAACAGCTTGCCCGCCTCGCGGGCGCTCCACCTAACCCCGTTGTTTCGTTTCGCTTTTTTTGAAAACTCAACGCATTGTCCACGGCCCTGTCCACAGGACCTGTGGACAACGATGAACCGACGCACCGAGTCAATCATGTCTACGAAAAAGCCAAACGCCGCGTATAGCGAAGCGTCGATCAAGGTGTTGAAGGGTCTGGAGCCGGTCAAGCAACGACCCGGCATGTACACCCGCACCGAGAATCCGCTGCACATCATTCAGGAAGTCATCGACAACGCATCGGACGAAGCCCTCGGCGGCTACGGCCGGCAAATCACGGTCACGCTGCACGCGGACCATTCGGTCTCGGTCGACGACGACGGCCGCGGCATTCCGTTCGGCCTGCACCCCGACGAAGGCGTACCGGTCGTCGAAATCGTTTTCACGCGCTTGCACGCGGGCGGCAAGTTCGACAAGGCCGCCGGCGGCGCCTATACGTTCTCGGGCGGTCTGCACGGCGTCGGCGTGTCGGTCACCAACGCGCTGTCCACGCGGCTCGACGTCACCGTGTGGCGCGACGGCAAGGTCGCCGGACTGAGCTTCGCGCACGGCGACGTCGCGAAGCCGCTCGAAGTGCGTGCCGCCACCAAGGCCGACAAGAAATCCGGCACGCGCGTGACCGCGTGGGCCGATCCGAAGTACTTCGATTCGCCGAACCTGCCGCTCGGTGAATTGCAGCGTCTGTTGCGCTCAAAAGCGGTGCTGCTGCCGGGCGTCGAGGTCACGCTCGTCAACGAAAAAACCGGCGAGCGGCAAAGCTGGAAATACGAAGACGGCCTGCGCGGCTATCTGCTCGAAGGCATGAACGGCAGCGATCTGCTGATTCCGCTGTTCGAGGGCGAGCGCTACGCGGAAAGCTCGCGCTCGAGCGAAGAGACGTTCGCCGAAGGCGAGGGCGCGGCGTGGGTCGTTGCGTGGAGCGAGGAAGGGCCGCTCACGCGCGAGTCGTACGTGAACCTGATTCCTACGCCCGCGGGCGGCACGCATGAATCGGGCTTGCGCGACGGTCTTTATCAGGCGGTCAAGAGCTTCGTCGAGTTGCACAACCTGCAGCCTAAGGGCGTGAAACTGCTCGCCGAAGACGTGTTCGCGCGGGTGTCGTTCGTGCTGTCGGCGAAGGTGCTCGATCCGCAGTTTCAAGGGCAGATCAAGGAGCGCCTGAATAGCCGCGATGCGGTCAAGCTCGTGTCGTCGTTCGCTCGGCCGGCGCTCGAACTGTGGTTGAACCAGCACGTCGAGCATGGCAAGAAACTCGCGGACCTCGTGATCAAGCAGGCGCAGGCGCGCACGCGCGCGGGGCAGAAGGTCGAGAAACGCAAGAGCTCGGGCGTTGCCGTGCTGCCCGGCAAGCTGACCGATTGCGAATCGACGGAAATCGGCCGCAACGAGCTGTTCCTCGTCGAGGGCGACTCGGCGGGCGGCTCCGCGAAGATGGGCCGCGACAAGGAATACCAGGCGATCCTGCCGCTGCGCGGCAAGGTGCTGAACACATGGGAAACCGAACGTGATCGCCTGTTCGCGAACAACGAGGTGCACGACATTTCAGTGGCGATCGGCGTCGATCCGCATAATCCGGACGACAAGGTCGATCTGTCGAATCTGCGCTACGGCAAGATCTGCATTTTGTCGGATGCGGACGTCGACGGCTCGCATATCCAGGTGCTGCTGCTCACGCTCTTCTTCAAGCATTTCCCGCAACTGATCGAGCGCGGTCATGTGTGCGTCGCGCGTCCGCCATTGTTTCGCGTCGATGCGCCCGCGCGCGGCAAGAAGCCCGCGCAGAAGCTCTATGCGCTCGACGAAGGCGAGCTCGAGGCGATTCTCGACAAGCTGCGCAAGGACGGCGTGCGCGACAACCAGTGGTCGATCAGCCGCTTCAAGGGGCTCGGTGAAATGAGCGCCGAGCAGCTGTGGGACACGACGATGAATCCCGACACGCGCCGCCTGCAGCCGGTCGCGCTCGGCGAACTCGACTACGATGCGACCGTCGCGCGCATGACGATGCTGATGGGCAAGGGCGAAGCGGCGTCGCGCCGCAGCTGGCTCGAAGAGAAGGGCAACGAAGTGGAAGCGGACATCTGAGCGCATTGCGCCTCAATGCGGCATACGACACTTCAAGCCAAACACGGACACGGAATCTAGATGGACGACGATAACACTCTCGACCTTTTCAACGAGCCACCGTCGGACAGCGACGTGCTGACGCTCGGCAACTACGCGGAGCGCGCGTACCTCGAGTATGCGGTCAGCGTGGTCAAGGGCCGCGCGCTGCCCGATGTTTGCGATGGGCAGAAGCCGGTGCAGCGCCGCATCCTGTTCGCGATGAACGAGATGGGCCTCGGCGACAACGCGAAGCCGGTCAAATCGGCGCGCGTGGTCGGCGACGTGCTCGGTAAGTATCACCCGCACGGCGACCAGTCCGCGTACGACGCACTCGTGCGTCTCGCGCAAGACTTTTCGATGCGCTATCCGCTGATCGACGGCCAGGGCAACTTCGGCTCGCGCGACGGCGACGGCGCGGCGGCGATGCGTTACACCGAAGCGCGCCTGACGCCGATCGCAAAGCTGCTGCTCGCCGAAATCGATCAGGGCACGGTCGACTTCATGCCGAACTACGACGGCTCGTTCGAAGAGCCGAAGGTGCTGCCGGCGCGTCTGCCGTTCGTGCTGCTCAATGGCGCATCGGGCATCGCCGTCGGCCTCGCGACAGAGATTCCGTCGCACAACCTGCGCGAAGTCGCAGGAGCGGCGGTCGCGCTGATCCGCAATCCGAAGCTCTCGCATGCGGAGCTGATGCAGCATGTGCCCGGTCCGGACTTCCCCGGCGGCGGCCAGATCATTTCGAGCGAGGCGGAAATCGCCGCCGCGTACGAAACCGGCCGCGGCAGCCTGAAGGTGCGCGCGCGCTGGAAGATCGAGGACCTCGCGCGCGGCCAGTGGCAACTCGTGATCACCGAACTGCCGCCGAATACGGCCGCGCAGAAGGTGCTCGAGGAAATCGAAGAACAGACCAACCCGAAAATCAAGCTCGGCAAGAAGACGCTGACGCCCGAGCAGTTGCAGACGCGGCAGACGCTGCTCGGGCTCGTCGACGCGGTGCGCGACGAATCGGGCAAGGACGCGCCGGTGCGTCTCGTGTTCGAGCCGAAGTCGAGCCGCATCGATCAGACCGACTTCGTCAACACGCTGCTCGCGCATACGAGCCTCGAATCGAACGCACCGCTGAACATGGTGATGGTCGGCGGCGATGGCCGGCCGCGTCAGAAGGGCTTGAGCGAAATCCTGCACGAGTGGATCGCGTTCCGTTTCGCGACGGTGACGCGCCGCACGCGGCATCGTCTGTCGAAGGTCGACGACCGCATCCATATTCTCGAAGGCCGGATGATCGTCTTCCTGAATATCGACGAAGTTATCCGCATCATTCGCGAATCGGACGAGCCGAAGGTCGCGCTGATGGCCGCGTTCGGTCTCACGGATCGCCAGGCCGAGGACATCCTCGAAATCCGGCTGCGTCAGTTGGCGCGCCTCGAGAAGATCAAGATCGAGAAGGAACTGGCCGAGCTGCGCGACGAGAAGGCCAGGCTCGAAGAGCTGCTCGGCAGCGAACCGGCGATGAAGCGCCTGCTGATCAAGGAAATCGAAGCCGACGCGAAACAGTATGGCGACGAGCGCCGCACGCTGATTCAGCAGGAAAAGCGCGCGACGTTCGAAGCGCGCGTGGTCGACGAGCCGGTCACCGTCGTGGTGTCGCAAAAGGGCTGGGTGCGCGCGCTGAAGGGCCACGGGCTCGATACGGCCGGCTTCAGCTTCAAGGCCGGCGACGGCCTCTACGCGGCGTTCCAATGCCGCACGCCCGATACGCTGATCGCGTGGGGTAGCAACGGGCGCGTCTATTCGGTCGCGGTGGCTCAATTGCCGGGCGGACGCGGCGACGGCGTGCCGGTCACGTCGCTGATCGAGCTCGAATCGGGCAGTCATTTGATGCACTACTACGCGGCGTCGGCGGAACAGGCGCTGATGCTCGCGTCGAGCAACGGCTTCGGCTTCATCGCGAAGCTCGGCGATATGGTGAGCCGCGTGAAGGCCGGCAAGTCGTTCATGACGATCGACGCCGGCGCCGCGCCGCTCGCGCCGATGCCGATGCTGCCGGACGCGGCGCAGGTCGCGTGTCTGTCGTCGGGCGGACGTCTGCTCGTGTTCGGCCTCGACGAGATGAAGACGCTGTCGGGCGGCGGCCGTGGCGTCACGCTGATGGCGCTCGACGACAACGAAACGCTCGTGCAGGCGCTCGCGATCAACAAAGCAGGCGTGATGCTGATCGGCACGCGTCGTGGCGGCCGCGTCGACGAGGAGAAGCTGGCCGGCGCCGAGCTTGCGGCGCATGTCGGCAAGCGTGCGCGCAAGGGACGCGCGCCCGCCAGCAAGCTGAAGCTCGACGGCATGCGTCCGGTGCTGCCGGCCTAGTGGAGTCGATTTAACGAAGTTTGACGCTGCAAAACCGAGAGCGCCTGCTAGCATGCGGGGCGCTCGCGGTCTGTCGCAGCAGAGTCCGTCGCGCGAAGGGCGTGGAAGCAAACGGGGCGCGGCGGCGTCGCGGCCAGATGAACGGGCCGCGATCACAACGACAAAACACGACGCAATAGACGTCGATACCCGGAACTGCCTGCATCACGTATGGTCGAACGCGCTCAGTTGGTGCTGAGCGGGATCGCGTGTCCTAAATGGTGTGGCGTCGTCGGGAGAGGAAAACTACATGAACAAGGCTATCGAAGTCGCGCTTTTTCTGCATCTGCTCGGGGTGGCGGTGTGGGTCGGCGGTATGGTGTTCGCGCATTTCTGCCTGCGCCCTGCGCTCGGCGATCTGTCGCCGCAACTGCGCCTGCCGCTGTGGGAGTCGGTATTTGGCCGCTTCTTCAACTGGGTCGGGGTGTCGGTGCTCGTGATCCTGATCAGCGGCGGCTTCCTGCTGATGCAATTCGGCGGCGCTCATGCTAGCTGGCCGCTGCATGCGATGGCCGGTCTCGGCATCGTGATGATGCTGACCTTCGGGCATATCCGCTTCGCCGTATATCCGCGCATTCGCCGCGCGGTGCAGGCGCAGAAGTGGCCCGATGGCGCGCAGGCGGTCGGCACGGTCCGCCGTCTCGTGCTGATCAATCTCGTGCTGGGCGTCGTAACGATCGGCTTCGCTGTGCTGTCGCGCGGGTTCTGATCGCCGGAGCGCCGGACCGCCGGATCGCCAACGGCGCAGCAGGCTTCGTGCGGCCCGCGACGCATCACGTCGTGGCGCCGTACGCGAGCCACAAACCGCACGCCACCGCCACCGTTCCATACACGGCATACACCGGCACCTTCAGCTTCGCGAAGCACATCGCGGAGAACGTCGCGGTCAGCAGATAGATCGGCTCCAGCGGTACGTGCACGGCAATGCGCAGTACCGCGACCGCGAGAAACGCGGTCGTGACCGCGCGCAGAATCCTCATGCCGTGCTCGAAGCGCGGGTTCACCTTCAACTGATGCAGATGCCGCTGCGCGAGCACGACGAGGCAGCCTGACGGCACGAATAGCGCGAGTGTCGCGATCAGCGCGCCGAGCCAGCCATCGACGAGATAACCGAAGAACGGAACCACGTTCAGCAGGGGTCCCGGGGACAACGGCGACAGCGTAAACGCGAGCGTGAAGTCGTTATCGGACACGCCGACCGCCGGCGTGACGAACAGCGTCTTCAGCACCGGCAACGCCGAGAAGCCACCGCCGAACAGCGTCATGCCGGCGCCCGCGAGACGCGGCCACAGCAGCGCGAGGTCATAGCGATGCGGCAGCGGCAGCGCAAACAGCACGAGCAGTACGCCGAGCGCGGCCAGCAGCCGACAGTCGCCGCGCTGGAGCGACATGGCGAGTCGCGAGTCGCGCTCCGGACTCGCGAACCAGCCGGCGCCGAAGGCCGCGCCGAGCATCACCACATACGCCGCGGCGCTGTGCGCATAGAGCAGCGCGATGCTGCTGAGCAGCGCCGCCGTCCATTCGAGCTTGCCGCGCACGAGCGCGCGGGTTTGCTTGTACCAGGTGAGCGCGATCAGCGTCGCGAGCACGACGCTGAAGTGATGCAGCAGGGTTTGCGACGCGATCGTGTGCACGATGGGCGTGCGATAGAAGATCGCGAACAGCGTCATCAGCGTGAAGAAGGGCAGTACGCTCGCCAACCCGGCGACCCATGCGCCCGCGCGTCCGCGCAGCGCGTGCCCGAGCTGCACGGCGACGTTGCAGCCGACGGGTCCCGGCACCATCCACGCGAGCGCGATCAGGTCCGAGAACGCCACGCGCGAGAGCCGCCCCTCGCGTTCCACGTAATGATGCTCGAGCTGCGCCATCAACGCGAGACCGCCCCACGACAGCGCCGACAGGCCGCACACGACCCGGAACAGCGTCCATAGCGGTTCCCGTTGCCCGCGGCGGGCAGCCTCATCGCTCGTGATGGTCTGCATCGGCGCTGCACGGGCCCCGCCGTGCGGGCGCCCGTCCTTTAATTGTTGCTGGATAGGCTGCTTGCGCTGTGGGCTTCGTGCGCGACGCGGCGGCCGCCGACGCTGTTCATGCCGCAAACCCCGAAGCGCTCGAGCAGTGCCGGGATCGCCTCCACTGGCACCGGCCGCGAGAACAGGAAGCCCTGTGCCTCGATATGGCCGAGCGCGGCCAGCCACGCAATCTGCTCTTCGGTCTCCGTGCCTTCGACCACCACCGTGAGCCCGAGCGAGCGCGCGAGGTTGACGATCGCGGTGACCATTACGCAGACGCTGCGGTCGCCCGGAATCGCCTGGACGAACGAGCGGTCCACCTTCAGCGTATCGACGGCAAAGCGGTTGAGATAGGACAGCGAAGAGTAGCCGGTGCCGAAATCGTCGAGCGCGATGCGTACGCCGAGACGCTTCAGCGCGAAGATTTTTTCGGAGACCACTTCCGGAAATTCCATCATCGTCGTTTCGGTGATTTCGAGTTCGAGGCGACGCGCGGAGATGCCGCTTTCCTCGATCGCGCGCGAGACCGTTTCGAGCAGGTCGCCGCGCCAGAACTGCACCGCCGAAATGTTCACCGCGAGCGATAGCGTGTCGTAGCCCTGCTGCTGCCATTGCGCGAGCTGACGGCATGCGGTCTCGATCACGAAGTCGCCGATCGGCACGATCAGGCCGGTCGACTCGGCCACGGGGATGAACTCGTTGGCCGGGATCAGTCCGTGCTGCGGATGGTTCCAGCGCACGAGCGCTTCGAAGCCGGTGATGCAGCGGCGCTTCAGATCGATCTTCGGCTGATAGGCGAGGAACAGTTGCCCCTCGGCCAGCGCGACGCGCAACTGCTGCTCCCACTTCATCAGATGGTCGGCGCGATGCGACAGATGCGGCGAATAGAACTGGTAGCAGTTCTTGCCGGCGTCCTTCGCGCTGTACATCGCGAGGTCGGCTTTCTTCAGCAGGTCGATCTCGCTTTCGTTGGCGACCGAGTACAGCGCGATGCCGATGCTCGCATGCAGCACGAACGCGCTGCCGCGCACCTCGAACGGCTTCGAGAACGCTTCGCCGGCGGCTTCGGCGAGCGCGACCGCGCGCTTTTCGACATCGTCGCCCTTGATCACGACGACGAACTCGTCCCCGCCGATGCGGCTCAGCGCGCCGTCGTCGCCGACCGCGGTGGCGAGGCGCGAGGCTGTCATCTGCAGCACGATGTCGCCGGCGTTGTGGCCGAGCGTGTCGTTGACGGTCTTGAAGTTGTCGAGGTCGATAAAAAGAATCGCGAGGCGACCCAGGTTGAACGGCTGCGCGACGTCATGGCGCAGCGCCTGCAGCGTCGCGTAGCGATTGCGCAGGCCGGTCAACAGATCGTATTCGACGAGTTGCGTCATCTCGCGCTCGCGGCCTAGCAGTTTGCCTATCAGGCCGGTTGCGACCGCGAAGAAGCTGAGCATCGCGAGCGAGATGAAGCCCGCCATCAACAGATAGACGTTGCGCGTGTGGTTGTAATCGGCGAATTCTTCGCCCTGCGAAAGACCGACGAGCACGCCGAGCGGATAGCCGTCGATGTGCCGGTACGACACGATGCGCGTGACGTTGTCGATCGAATCGACGTAGGTGCCCGACACATGCTCCGAGGTCGGATACGTGCCGCTCGCGGTGAACGTGCTGCTCGTCCTGCTGGCGTTGCCGGTGCGGCGCGCGAGCACGGTGCCGCTGTCCGAGATCACCGCGATCACGCCTTCGCGGCCGATCGCCGCGTTGTTGTAGAAGTCCGACGTAAAGTAGCTCGGGTCTTCGGAGACCACGATGACGCCCGCGAACGAGCCGTCCGGATGATTGAGACGCCGCGTCATCTGCAGCGTCCAGTGACCCGACACGCGGCCGAGCACGGGCTTGCTGATGTACAGCTGGTCGTCGTTTTCGTGCTCGTGAACCTTGAAGTGCTCGCGGTCCGACAAGTCGATGTGAGCGGGGTTGAGTTCGGCCGTATTGGCGATCAGTCTGCCGTGCTCGTCGATTATCGACACCTGCACGAGCGTTTCGCTTTGCACGACGCCCTTTTCGACCGTGCTCGCGAGATCGAAATGATTGGGCGTCTTTTCGAACTCGTACTTGACGAAGCGCGTGATCTGATCGACCTGGTGAATCGCCTTGATGGTGTGCTGCTCGAGCGCCGCGGAAAGTATTGCGGAAGACGCCATCGCTTCGCGGTACGTCGCGTCCCTTTCTACCGACAGCCGCGCGAAGATCACGGTCCACAGCAGGATCAGTACGAGTACCCCGAGGGCGGGAATGACGAGCAATGCGCGCCGGCGCGTGACCAATGGATCGCGTCGCGGCCTGGCTTCGCGCGGCTCGGAGAAGCGGGACTGAGTCATCGCGCGGGCCTTGGCTGGGTGCGGGCCGCTTGCAAACGCATGGGCATCGACTGCGCGAAATAGATGGATGGCTGCATGGTGACCAAGGTGCCAAAGCTGCTGCGCAGGAGGAGAGGGCGTGGCGCCGCGCCGGACCGTCCGCAGGTCATCGGACACGTCTCGATATTACTGAATGCCACTGGATTAAGGAAGCTTCCGGGCATGGGGTATACGCTCGCGCGGCGGGCGCCCGGGTGCGGCTGTTCACGTGGCCTGCATCGCCGGTCTTATGACGCGACCGGTCCGTGATTTGTCGAAGACTTCATCGGCAACGGTGCCTGCCACTGGGCGGTTTCTGGCAGGGCTTTTGCAATCCGGCCACGATGAATTCGGAGAACCAGGTATGGCGACGCCATCGCGCTGCGGCTTTTTGTGCTGTGAAGCGGCGGCATGTGGCGTGTCGCCGTGGCGTGCGCGCGAAGCCGCAGCTCGCTTACGCGAGCCGGCACGTGCCGTCGACGATCGTCACCGAAGGCCCGCCGATCCAGATCTTGCCGCGCGCATCGTCGTAGTGGACCGACACGTGGCCCGCGCGCCCGAGCGCGGTGCCCTGACGCGCCGTGTAGCGCGCGGCGGGACGACGGTGCTGCAGGTTCAGCAGACCCGCGAGCGCGGCATTGGCGCTGCCCGTCACCGGGTCTTCGCCGACACCGAAGCCGCCGCCCGCCATCAGGCAACGGACCTCGAACGTCGCGGGGCCGTCGGCGTCGTGCGGTCCATACACGGCGACGCCGTGCGTGTCGACCGAATGCACGAGCTCGGCGAGCGCCGCCGCGTCGGGTTCGAGCGCGAGGCAGGCGCGTGCCGAATCGACCCGCACGACGAGCCACGGGGCACCGTTGTCGACCGCGCATGGCGGCGCGCTGAAGTCGATCGCCTGACTACGTAAAGCCGTAGACAGCGCTTCGTAACGATGCTCGGCGAGCGGTGTCACGCGCGCGGGCGGCGCGGCGAACGCCCATGCGCCGTGCATGTTGTCGCCGCCGTCGAGCGCTTCGAGTTCGACGAGACCCACGCCGCATTGCTGGATCAGCTTGCCGGCCTGCTTCGGCTGGTAGCCGCTTTCGCGCAAAGCATGCGCGGTGCCCAAGGTCGGATGACCCGCGAACGGCAACTCGCCCCCCGGCGTGAAGATGCGCACGCGATAGTCGGCGGCCGCGTCGGTCGGCTTTAGCAGAAACGTGGTTTCGGACAGATTGGTCCAGCGCGCAATGGCCTGCATTTGCGCGGTATCGAGCGCGTCGGCATCGAACACGACGGCAAGCGGATTGCCCTTGAACGGTGTCGACGTAAACACGTCGACCTGTTTGAAACGAACGGTGTGAGCGGACATCGACAGGCTCCGGCGCAATGGACGTTGAGGGAGTTCGCGGATTCTATCCGCCTGCGCGGCGGCGATCCACCGTCGCCATAAAACAAAAACGCGCCGCCGGTGCGTGACACCGGTCGGCGCGTTTCAATCGCAATGCGGCGTGAATCAGGTGCCGATCTCGCGCGACACCGCACGCATTGTCACATCGCGTCGATGCTATTGGACCTCGGCGATCAGCTCGATCTCCACGCACGCGCCGAGCGGAATCTGCGCGACGCCGAACGCCGAGCGCGCGTGCTTGCCGCGTTCGCCGAACACGTCGGCGATCAGCTCGGACGCACCGTTGGTGACCAGATGCTGCTCGGTGAACTCGAGTGTCGAGTTGACGAGGCTCATCAGCTTGACGACGCGCGTGACGCGGTTCAGGTCGCCGACGTGCGCATGCAAGGTGGCGAGCAGATCGATCGCGATCGAGCGCGCGGCGGCCTTGCCTTCCTCGGTGGAGAGCGTCGCGCCGAGCTTGCCGACCCACACCTTGCCGTCCTTCTTGGCGATGTGGCCCGACAGGTACACCGTGTTGCCGCTTTGCGCGCTCATCACATAGGCCGCTGCCGGCGCACCCGCCGCCGGCAATTCGATGCCGAGTTCCTTGAGCTTGTCGTACACATTCGATTGAGCCATATCGTTTCCTCGTTTCGGTGAGATTGCATGAATGCAGGCGGGGCGAAGTCCGCGCGCAACGCGCGTGCAAGCTTCACCCCGATGGCAGTGCGGCTAACGCCGTTCAGATTTTCGCGCGCACGAGTGCGGCGAGACGCGCCACGCCTTCGTCGATTTTAGCCGGTGGCACCGTGACGAACGACAGACGCAGCGTGTTGTGCTGGACTTCGCTCGCGAAAAACGGAGCGCCCGGCACGAATGCGACGTTCTGCGCGACCGCTTCCTCGAGCAGCTTCATGGTGTCGATGCCCGCCGGCAGATTGACCCAGATGAACATGCCGCCTTCCGGACGGTTCCAGCTGACGCCTTCGGGCATATAGCGCTCGAGCGCGGTGAGCATCGCGTCGCACTGGTTGCGATACAGCTCGCGGATCGTCGGCACGTGCGTGTCGAGAAAGCCGTCCTTGACCACTTCGTGCACGATGCGCTGCGTGAAGCTCGGCGTGTGCAGGTCGGTGGCCTGCTTGGCCTGCACGAGTTTGAAGATCAGTTCCTCGGGCGCGATGATGAAACCGACGCGCAGACCCGGCGCGAGCACCTTCGAGAACGAACCGAGATAGACGATGTGATCGGGCGCCATCGACAACATCGTCGGCAGCGGTTCGCCCGCGTAGTCGAGCGCGCCGTAGGGATCGTCCTCGATCACCGGGAACGGCGCGGTCTTCGCGAACTCGGCGAGCGCGCGGCGGCGTTCGACCGGCAGACGGCGGCCCGTCGGATTCTGGAAATTCGGCTGCGCGTACAGCAGACGCGCGCCATTGGTCAGTTCCGGCTTCAGGCCCTCGGGGATCAGGCCCTGCTCGTCGGTTGGCACCTGCACGTAGTGCGGCTCGTACATCGAGAACGATTGCAGCGCGCCGAGGTAGGTCGGCGTTTCGACCAGCACCGGGCTATCGACGCAGATCAGCACCTTGCCGAGCAGGTCGAGCGCCTGTTGCGAGCCGGTCGTGATCAGCACCTGCGACGCACGGATCTGCGCGCCGTTGATCGAGTAGCGCTGCGCGACCCATTCGCGCAGCGGCAGATAACCTTCGGTCGCGCTGTACTGCAGCGCCGCGGCGGGCGTGTCGCGCAGGATGCGGTCGGACGCCTCGCGCATGCGCTCGGCCGGGAAGGTGGCCGGTGAGGGCAGGCCGCCGGCGAAGGAGATGACTTCGGGCCGTTCCGTGACCTTCAGGATCTCGCGGATCGCGGAGCTCGTGAGCTTGCGCGCGCGTTCGGACAATTGCCACGTCGGGGCTTTCAGGTCGCTTTGGTCCATGATCTCCTCTGGTATTTCTGGAACCGGTCAAAATTTCAATTATCGCGCGACTGGCCAACCATTGCCGCTGGGGTGCCACCGGGGTTGCCACGGGGGTTGCCCAATCACGCGCTGTTTATCCGAGGGTTCGAGAACCCTCGGGTGTTTCGAATTCGGCGACGAGCGCCGCCGCGCCGTCGGTCGGCTGTACGTCGAGCAGGTGCGCGGCGCCGAGCCAGCGCAGTTGCTCGCCAATCAGCTCTGGCCGCGGATGCACGGCTTTCAACGCTTTCAGCGCGAGGTTCGTCGGCGCCAGCGACTGCGACGGATGCCGCGTCGAGTCCCACTGGATCAGCGAGGGCAGCACGCCGTCGCCGGCGCCTTGCCACGCGGGGAACGACCCGTCGTCGGGCACCGTCAGGCCCCATGTGAAATCGCCGCGCGTCATCGGCACGACCGGCGCGATGCGCTGCGGATACTGCGCTTGCCACGTCGCCAGATGCTTCGGCCGCTCGACGCGCGCGACCCAATGCGACAGATACGGCCCGTTT
Organism: Paraburkholderia sp. 31.1; assembly: GCF_014397645.1. Classification (NCBI taxonomy): domain Bacteria; kingdom Pseudomonadati; phylum Pseudomonadota; class Betaproteobacteria; order Burkholderiales; family Burkholderiaceae; genus Paraburkholderia; species Paraburkholderia sp. 31.1. Next base: position 164,642 of record NZ_VZQN01000009.1, on the reverse strand, counting down.
TCCAATCGCGCCTGCGTCACCGGGTCGTCGAGCGCGAACAGGCGCGGGCGCGGCGCGGTGCCATCGGTTGCGTCGGCCGCGGCGTGCGGATCGATGGCGATCACTTCAAGGTAGACCCCGCCCCACAGGCCGAGCAGGCGATTGTGGGTCCGCATCAGCGGATGCGCGCCGCCGCCGGCCGGCGTGACGCCGAGCGTATCGGCGACGTACTGGACGCCTTCGTCCAAGGTGCGCGCGGAGACGACGAGGTGATCGAGACTGAGCGATTGGGCTGTCAGGGTGGTCATGGCGGATCGATGGAAAACGCTGTTCTGTGCAAGGGCCAGTTGCGCGCCACGCTTGAAGGCTGCGCTGCTGGGGCCGTAAGCATAACCGTTTGCCGGATCGGGGGCCCATACGTATGGATTTACATGGTGTCACCAGCCTCGCTGGATTCAAATGTAACGGCCGTGACCTGCACAGTAACGGTACAATCGGCGCGATACTGTTCGGTACAGTTGGAGTCCGTCATGTCCGTCCCGCTTACCCAGATTCCCGCCCCGCACGACACCGCGTCGTTGACGCTAGTCGAACAGCTCGTCCAATGGGCGCGGCGCCGCATCGAGGAGCGCGTGTTCCGCCCCGGCATGCGCATGCCGTCGATCCGCAAGCTCGCGCTCGACAAGGGCGTGTCGCGCTTCACGGTGGTCGAAGCGTACGAGCGGCTCGTCGCGCAGGGTTTTCTGGAGTCGCGGCGCGGCTCCGGCTTCTATGTGCGCGAGCGCCAGGGCGGCGCGGCGACGGTCTCCGAGCTGCACCCGCGCGCCGAGACGCTGCCCGCGCCGGCCAATATCGACGTCGTCTGGCTGCTGCGCAACATGCTGCACACCGGCGCGCGGCCCGAGCGCAGCCCGGGCCTCGGCTATCTGCCGGCCCGCTGGCTCGACGGCGACCTGATCACCAACGCGCTGCGCACGCTCGGCCGGCAAAGCGGCATGCAGATGCTCGGCATCGGCACCGCGCAAGGTTTCCTGCCGCTGCGTCAGCAGTTGCAGACGCGGCTCGAGGAGTTGGAGATCGGCGCGTCGCCCGAGCAGATCGTGATGGTGTCGGGCGTCACCCAGGCGATCGACCTCATTTCGCGCATCTACGTGAAGCCGGGTGATGCGGTGATCGTCGGCGATCCGGCGTGGTTCCAGATGTTCGGCTGCTTCGCGTCGCAGGGCGCGCGGCTCGTCGGCATGCCGTACACGCCGGACGGCCCCGATCTCGACGCGCTCGAAGCGCTGGTCCAGGAATGGCGCCCCAAAATGCTGGTGATCAACTCGGTGTTGCAGAACCCGACCGGCACCTCGCTGAGCGCCGCGCAGGCGTTCCGCATCCTGCGGCTTGCCGAGGCGTACGACTTCATCGTCGTGGAGGACGACATCTACGGCGACCTGTGCCCGCCCAGCTACGCGGGTACACGGCTCGCGAGCCTCGATCAGCTAAAGCGCGTGATCTACCTCGGCAGTTTCTCGAAGACGCTTGCGCCGAATCTGCGCGTCGGTTTCATCGCATGCGCGGCAGAGGTCGCGATGGTGGTCGCCAATCAGAAGATGCTGGTCGGCATGACGAGCCCGGAGTTGAACGAGCGCGTGATCTACAAAATCCTGACCGAGGGCCACTACCGGCGGCACGTCGAGCGCATTCGCGCACGGCTCGACGGCGTGCGCGAGAAGGCCGTGCGGATGATCGAGAAGACCGGCATGAAGCTGTTTCTGACGCCGACGGCCGGGATGTTCCTGTGGGCCGACACCGGCGTCGACGCAGGCGCGCTCGCCGCGGCCGGGCACGAAGCCGGCTATCTGCTGACGCCGGGCGGGCTGTTTTCGCCGCAGCAGTCGCCGAGCACGTGGATGCGCTTCAACATCGCCAATTGCGGCGATCCTGAATTACCGGCGTTCCTAAGCCGTTATCTCGACGGCGTCGCGCGCCGGGCCTCTTGAAACCGCGCCGGAGCGTCCCCATTTGCGCGGACGATCCGGCGGTCCGGCGCTCCGGCACGGCGAGCCCGAACCGCGGTTGGAATCCGCTTCGGCCGCCGCTCATCCCCCAATTCGCAACAGAGAGGAAGTCCGACCATGGCACAAGAAACCATGAGCTTTCAGGCAGAAGTGAAGCAACTTCTGCAACTGATGATCCATTCGCTGTACAGCAACAAGGAAATCTTTCTGCGCGAGCTGATTTCGAACGCGTCCGACGCGGCCGACAAGCTGCGCTTCGAGGCGATCGAAAACAGCGCGCTGTACGAGAACGATCCGAACCTGCGGATTCGGGTGTCGTTCGACAAGGCCGCGCGCACCATCACGATCGACGACAACGGCATCGGCATGAGCCGCGACGAGACGATCGCGCACCTCGGCACGATCGCGCGTTCGGGCACTAGGGAATTCTTCGGCAAGCTGTCGGGCGACCAGCAGAAGGACGCGGCGCTGATCGGCCAGTTTGGCGTGGGCTTCTACTCGGGCTTCATCGTCGCGGACAAGATCACCGTCGAGACGCGCCGCGCCGGTTTGCCGGCCTCGGAAGGCGTGCGCTGGGAAAGCGCGGGCGAAGGCGATTTCGCGGTCGAGACGATCGAGCGCGCCGCGCGCGGCACGACCATCACGCTGCATCTGCGTGCCGATGAGGACGAACTGCTGTCGTCGTATCGGCTGAAGTCGATCATCCAGAAGTACTCGGACCACGTCGCGCTGCCGATCCTGATGAAGAAGGAAGAGTGGGACGCGGAAAAGAGCGAGATGGTCACGAAGGACGAGGACGAGACCGTCAACCAGGCGAGCGCGCTGTGGACCCGTTCGAAGAACGACATCACCGACGAGCAATACAAGCAGTTCTACCAGCACATCTCGCACGATCATCAAGATCCGCTGACGTGGACGCATAACCGCGTCGAAGGCCGCAGCGAGTACACGCAACTGCTGTACGTGCCGGCGCACGCGCCGTTCGATCTGTGGAACCGCGAGCAGCGCGGCGGACTGAAGCTGTACGTGAAGCGCGTGTTCATCATGGACGACGCCGAGCAACTGCTGCCCACGTACCTGCGCTTCGTGAAGGGTGTGGTCGATTCGGCCGATCTGCCGCTCAACGTGTCGCGCGAAATCCTGCAGGAAAGCCGCGACGTGAAGGCGATCCGCGAAGGCGTGACCAAGCGCGCGCTGTCGATGCTGGAAGAACTGGCCAACGCGGACAACGACGCCGATAAGGAAAAATACGCGGGCTTCTGGAAGGAATTCGGCCAGGTGCTGAAGGAAGGCATCGGCGAGGACTTCGCCAATCGCGAGCGCGTCGCGAAGCTCGTGCGCTTTGCGACGACGCATACGGGCACGGCCGAGCAGACCGTGTCGCTGGCCGACTACGTCGCTCGCATGAAGCCCGAGCAGACGAAGATCTACTACGTGACCGCCGACACGTGGCAGGCCGCGTCGAACAGCCCGCATCTCGAAGTGTTCCGCAAGAAGGGCGTCGAAGTGCTGTTGCTGACCGATCGCGTCGATGAATGGATGCTGTCGTTCCTCAACGAATTCGACGGCAAGCCGCTGCAAAGCGTCGCGCGCGGCGACCTCGATCTCGGCGCGCTGAACGACGAGGAAAAAGAGGCGCAGGAGAAGATCGGCGAAGCGTTCAAGCCGCTCGTCGAGAAGATGAAGGAAGCGTTGAAGGACAAGGCGAAGGACGTGCGTCTGACGTTCCGCCTGACCGACTCGCCGTCGTGCCTCGTTGCCGACGACGGCGAAATGAGCGGCTACCTGCAGCGCATGCTGAAGGCCGCGGGCCAGCAGGCGCCTGAGTTCCATCCAATTCTCGAAGTGAATCCGGAGCATGCCCTCGTGAAGGGTTTGCATGCCGATAGCGCGAATTTCGATGACTGGTGCCATCTGCTGTTCGATCAGGCACTGCTCGCCGAAGGCGGCGCGCTGGAAGATCCGGCGAGCTTCGTGAAGCGGACCAATGCGTTGCTGCTGTCGCGCGCGGGTTGAGCGTGAGCCGAAAGCGTTGATGTCGTTGCTGGATTGACGCCCGGTAGTTGAGAAATGCGCTGCTTCGGCAGCGCATTTTTTTTTTGCCTTCTGGTTTGCGTCGGCTCCCCTGGCTGAAGCCGCGCGCACGATCGCCGCGGTCGTTGCCGCGAAAAATTACCGTCGGAGCACGCCGCTATAATCCGACACCATGCCTATCCGTTTCGATCCTGCCGACGCCCACTGGCGCGTCGCGCCTTTGGCCACTTTCAGCGCCGCCCAGAAAGACTGGCTGACCCGCGGCGGTTCACTGACCGCGCACCTGCGCGCGCTCGGCGCGGTCGCGGTGCGCGTGACTCGCGAAGCCGTCGCGCTGCCGTGGCCCGACGAAGCCGCCGCGCTCGGACTCGCGCCGCGCGCACCGGTGTGGGTGCGCGAAGTGGTGCTGTCGGTCGATGGCGTGCCGTTCGTCGCCGCGCATAGCGTGACGCCGCGTGCCGCGAGCGTCGGCGTCTGGCAGGCGACGCGCCGGCTGCGCACCCGGCCGCTCGCGGAGTTGCTGTATAGCGATAGCAGCGTCGCGCGTTCGTCGCTGGTGAGCCGCAGGGTGGGGCAGCGGCATCCGTTGTATCGGTTGGCCGCGCTTGAAATCGACGGCGGCGCTCGGCATGCGCCGCATGCGCTGGTGGCGCGTCGCTCGGTGTTCGAGCGGCATGGCGCGCCTTTGATGGTGACCGAATGCATGTTGCCGGCACTGTGGGAGCATTTGCGTGCGTTGGACGCGGCCGCTCGCGCGCACGCTGCCGCGTCGGGCACCGGCGCGGCGCATATCGCGCACGCGCGGGTGCGCGAGCACGGTCGTCCGCTCGATCACACCGCGTCGCGTGCGCACAGCGTGCCGCGTAGCGCCGACGAGCGGAGCCGCTGATGTCGTTCAAGCGTTGCTTTGCGCCTGTCGTCGACGCTGATACGCGGGTCTTGATCCTCGGTAGCTTGCCGGGCGAGGTGTCGTTGGCTCACGGCCAATACTACGCACACCCGCAGAACAAATTCTGGTTACTGGTCGGTGAAGCGATAGAACGGGATCTGGTTGATATGGACTATTCGACGCGTCTCGAGACGTTGCTCGAACACCATATCGGACTATGGGATGTCGTTGCCGAGGCTCGTCGAGCAGGAAGCCTGGATAGCCGGATTCGCGACCATGCCAGCAACGATCTGATTGCTCTGATCGATACGCTGCCGAAACTGGCTACCATCGCCTTCAACGGGGGGACGGCGGCCAAAATCGGGCTGAAAGCGTTGGGCGAGCGGGGAGTGCAATATCGGCTTGTCCGTTTGCCATCGAGCAGTCCCGCCCATGCCTCGGTTTCATACGCTCAAAAGCTGGACATATGGCGACGGCTAACCTGGGTCTGATCGACCGACAGGATGCCATTCGCGGTCATAGATCGAGCGCAAGAAACCGTGTGCCTTCGACTGGATTCTCGTAGTAGGGCGCGGTTTCGACGAACCCTAACCGCTCGTAGATGCGCTGTGCAAAACGGGTTTGCGGGACCGTGTCGAGAACCAGCGTCGAGAATCCCAATGTCTTCGCTTTCCCGATCACCGATGTGACCAGCGTTTCGCCAAGCGACAACCCTCTGAATGCTTCACGAACATAGAGCCGTTTGATTTCCGCAGTCTCTGCCGTATGGCGCAGCAGCCCCGCGCAACCGGCGAGCTCGCCGCCGGCGTCGGCGACGAAGAACATGCCGGATGGCAGCGTATAAACGTGTTCGAACGCGTCCATTTCTGCATCGAATCCGCGGTACGACAGATCCATATCCAGCCAGCGGACATACTCGCGGATCACGGCGACGAGGTTGTGCGTGTCGGCGGGGAAAACGGCTTCGCGAACGATCGGCCGCGGCGTTTGCATGGCGGCTCTCAGATCCATACGTCGTTTTCGGCCGTTCTTTCGGTGGTCGTATCGCCGGTATTGACGACGCCGCGCGGTTCGATGAGCAGCAGCTTCACCTCGGACTCGGCATACGGCTTGTGCTCGACTCCCTTTGGTACCACCGCCATTTCTCCGGGAAACAGTTCGATCGAGCGGTCGCGGAAGTCGATGCGCAACCGGCCTGCGAGGACGATGAACGTCTCGTCGGTATCGGCATGCCGATGCCAGACGAAATCGCCGGCTATCTTTACGACCTTGAACTGATAGTCATTCATTTCAGCCACGACGCGCGGCTGCCAGTGGTCGTCGATCTGACTGATCTTGTCGAGCAGGTTGATGGTCTTGTATTGGCCGCGTTGCTCGGGTGTCGGCTGGGAATCGCTGTGCATGGTGGCTCCATTCGGATGATACCTGGAACAGAGCATAGTCCCGCCGCCGGCGAGTGTCTTGAACGATCGTGCAAGCTTGCGTTAGCCGGCGCGCCGATCGCTCGTCATCGCGAGCCAACGTGCGGGCGGGATCCCGTATGCGTGGCGAAAATGTCGGGTCATGTGGCTCTGGTCGGCGAAGCCGGCTGCCGCCGCCGCGTCCACGAGGGAAACGCCGCGCAGCATCATCGCGCGCGCGGCTTCGAGCCGGCGCATGACCAGGTAGTGATAGGGGCTGGTGCCGTAAAAAGTTCGGAAATCGCGCGACAGGCTCCAGCGGTCCTGCCCGCTGACGACGGCAAGGTCATCGAGCGTGACGGTGTGCGTGCACGATGCGTGCAGATATTCGCGTGCTCGCTGCGCTGCCGCGAAATCCGCGGACTTGCGCGTCTGCTGCGCGCCCGAGGCGTTATTCAGCGCGAGCGCGAGACCGGCGAGCGCGTCGTCACGTTCGAGCGGCTCCGCGTCGCCACGCATCTGGCGCAGCGCTGTCTGCGTGGCTTCGAACAGGCGCGGATCGGTCGTGACGCCGCCTTCGACGAACGGCAGGGGGCGGCCGCCGAGGACTTCCTGGATCGCGGCGGGCTGCACGTAAATCATCTGATAACGAAATCCCTCGTTCGTGCCGGCCTGACCGTCGTGCACTTCGTCGGGATGCAGGACCATGGTCTGTCCGGGCAGGCTGGTGCGCAAACCGCGCCTGTAATGGAAGCATTGGACGCCGGCGAGGGTCAGGCCGATCGCGTAGGTGTCGTGCCGATGCATGGAGTACGCGTTGCCGTGGAAAAACGCTTCGATGCGTTCGACTCCGTGGGTGGATTCCGAACGGGAAATCCAGTCGGATTGGGCTTTCCGGGTATCGCCGTCCATCACACGCTCCGGCTTGGTTTGGCAGATCTGCGGGAACATCGATATCGGAGGATTGTACCGGTGCGAATGTTCGCACGCTTGGCATGCACGATGGCGCGACTGGCGTCAGTCTCTCGTCGCGGGTCCGGTCCTGAGCAATTGCCTACTCACTCAGTAACCGTTTTACTTCATCAAGGAGGGAAGCTGTCGTGTAGCCCCACAAAACAGGATCGAACTGGCGGCCAAACCGCTCCTTGAACTCTGAGTCCAACGTCTCTGGATAGTCGGCTTTGAATGAATCTATGTCAGACATGAGCGCGTCAATGTCAGTCGTTGACATTTTCGCGGTATAGGAAGAAACGAGTTCTTCTACTGAGTTTCCGAAAAGGTCAAAATCTTCGTGGAAACGAGAGCGAATCAACCCCGTCAGATTGCCATATTCCTCACCGTCAACCATACGATAAGTCTTCACTCCCTGTCTGCGTGTTGAGGGGCGCGTGCGTGAAAATGCCCGCGACAATGGCGGGCCTTCTTTATAGTCTGTCCCGAGCAATTGCCTACTCACTCAGTAGCCGCTTCAATTCGTCAAGGAAGGAAGCAGTGGTGTAACCCCACAACTCCGGGCCGAACTGGGAGCCATACGCCTCTTCGAATGCATCGTCCAGATTGCTAAAGTTCTCTCTCTCGAAGTTTTCAATTTCAGCAAGTATGTTCTTTAAACTCTCTTGTGAACTATCTCTTCTGTAGCAACCTACGATCACTTTGATGGTGTTACCCCAGTACGAAAAATCCTCGTTAAGGTACACACCAAAGAGCTGGTTTAGTTCGGGGTACAGCGGATTTTCATTCATAACTGCGTCTCATAAGTCGATGAATGCCGTCAGGACGTAATAGGGCATTCCATTGTATATCTCCCGCTTAAGTACCACCAAAACCTTGTTTCCTTTCGCAAATTGTCCTGTCTTCCTGACAACCCCGTAACCCACGTCCCCAGATATGTGCCTTGTTAAACGCAACGGAGCACTCGTCGTAGACTGGGACCAAGATCTGATGCGGGAAGTTTCGCCCATCATCACTTCCGAAATGGCTTTCTCGGCAGTCTTCTGGTCTTTAAATGATGTCGCCGCTTTTATCCGTGGCTCATCTTTCAGTCTTTGTCGCAACCAGGCCTCATCCTTTCCCACATGCTTCAAAAGTGTATGCCCGCCAACCCCGCGAAGCGTCTTCGCTTCATGCATGTTCAGGTTGATCTCGCCCATCGTGATACGCGCAGCCCGCACCGCCTTGATTGACCCGGCAAAGCTGAACGGCACAACCATGTCAAGTGACAATCCGATATTGTTGGCCATGTCAGGACTTGCCTTCATTGCCTCGGCCAGCTTCGTCGTGCCCTGCTGGGTCAATGTGGCCGTATCCTGGCCCGTCCAGACCTGACGCAAACCAGCCGCCGCCGTATCAGAACCATGTACGCCGAACACGACACACCCTGCCTTGGTGAGCATGGTCGGTTCCGGGATCACACACAACGCACTTGCGCCGACCACTTCCAGCACGCCACCGACGATTTGCAATCCGCCCCATAGCCGGTTGGAAAGCATTTCGGTCTGGGTGATTGACTGCCTTGCCAGTACCGCTGCCAATTGCGGCGCACTGAGCACCACGCGCACGCCGTCCGCATCCTGTTGATACGACATTCCGAACTTCTCCGTAGCTGTCGGGACTGCCACGCTAGCAGGCGACAACAGGGAGAGGAATGGGCGACGGATGAAATTCGGGTTCTGATTTATTCAGGCGTACTGCAGGACTGTCCGCATTGCAGGAAATGGATCGATCCGTGACATTCGAACAGCCGATCGTCGGCGGAACCGGCCTTCTGGAACTGGCCATCCACATTGCTGGTGAATACGAACTCGCCGCTTCTTTTCGCCGATGCCCAGCGGCGCAAGATCTCGAAACCCGCGTGCGGGACGGTGCGCCGGTACAGGTTGAGCCGATGGCCGTAGAAACCCCATGCGCGGACCGGATCACGCAGGAAGGCCGTTCCATTGGCAATGTCATGGAAATTGATTCCGCCGGTCTTTAACGCCGGATAAGCCGCCCAGAATCCGTGATCGCCGCGAAAGTCGGGTAGCCCGGAATCGACGCCCATGCCTGCGCCCGCCGTGATCAGAATGCCGTCGGCTTCGCGTATCCAGTCAGCCGCTATCGTCATTTGCTCTGCCGTGTCCATGTGTGCTCCCGTTGTTCACATTCCGAATTCTCCTGGCAGCCCAAAAATGAGGCAGAATCCAACCGTGCGACCCGCTGCGCGACGCAGTCCGCCGTGTTCGCTTAATCGTTCCGCTTTGGCGTTCCAGGGCCCCGCGTCGCCATCCGCCACGCACAGCGTTTGTGTCCTAGCGTTGTCGTTTTCCTGATCGACGTTTGCGCATCCTGCCCGTATCACGTGCGAGATGCCTCTCAACCGCCCGCCCAGAGCCTAGCAATGACGACCCAGCAACCGACCATCATCTACACCCTCACCGACGAGGCGCCGCTGCTTGCGACGGCCGCGTTCCTGCCGATCATCCGGACCTTCACCAGGCCGGCCGGCATCGAGGTCGAGACCAGCGACATCTCGGTCGCGGGCCGCATCCTCGGTGAGTTTCCCGAGTTTCTGACCGAAGCGCAGCGGGTGCCCGACAACCTCGCGGAACTCGGTCGCCTGACCTCGTTACCCGACACCAACATCATCAAGCTGCCCAACATCAGCGCATCGGTGCCGCAACTGACGAGCGCGATCAGGGAACTGCAAGCGAAGGGCTACAAGGTGCCCGACTATCCGGAAGATCCGAAGACCGACGAACAGAAGGCGATCCGTCAGCGCTACTCGAAGTGTCTCGGCAGCGCGGTGAATCCGGTGCTGCGCGAGGGCAACTCGGACCGTCGCGCGCCGGCCGCGGTGAAGAACTACGCCCGCAAGCATCCGCACAGCATGGCCGAATGGAGCATGGCGTCGCGCACGCACGTCGCGCACATGCGGCACGGCGACTTCTATCACGGCGAAAAATCGATGACGCTCGATCGCGCGCGCGACGTAAAGATGGAACTCGTCACGAAGAACGGCAAGACGATCGTGCTGAAGCCGAAGGTCGCGCTGCAGGACGGCGAGATCATCGACAGCATGTTCATGAGCAGGAAGGCGCTGCTAGCGTTCTATGAAGACCAGATGGAAGATGCGCGCAAGACCGGCATGATGCTGTCGCTGCACGTGAAGGCGACGATGATGAAGATCTCGCACCCGATCGTCTTCGGCCACGCGGTGAAGGTGTTCTACAAGGACGCGTTCGCGAAGCACGGCAAGCTGTTCGAGGAACTTGGCGTGAACGTCAACAACGGCCTCGTCAATCTGTACGAGAAGCTCGAGACGCTGCCGGAATCGCAGCGCGAGGAGGTGATCCGCGACCTGCACGCATGCCACGAGCATCGTCCGGAACTGGCGATGGTCGATTCGGCGAAGGGCATCTCGAACCTGCACGCGCCGAACGACGTGATCGTCGATGCGTCGATGCCGGCGATGATTCGCCTCGGCGGCAAGATGTGGGGCGCCGACGGTCGTCCGAAAGACACCAAGGCGGTGATCCCGGAGAGCACGTTCGCGCGCATCTACCAGGAGATCATCAACTTCTGCAAGACCAACGGCGCGTTCGATCCGGTCACGATGGGCACCGTGCCCAACGTCGGCCTGATGGCGCAGAAGGCGGAAGAATACGGCTCGCACGACAAGACCTTCGAAGTGCCGGAAGACGGCGAGGCGCGCATCGTCGATCTAGCCAGCGGCGAGGTGCTGCTCACGCAGAACGTCGAGCAGGGCGACATCTGGCGCATGTGCGAGGTGAAGGACGCGGCGATCCGCGATTGGGTCAAGCTCGCGGTCACGCGCGTGCGCAATTCCGGCATGCCCGCGGTGTTCTGGCTCGACCCGTATCGCCCGCACGAAGCGGAGCTGATCAGGAAGGTCGAGGCCTACCTGAAGGATTACGACACCACGGGCCTCGACATCCAGATCATGTCGCAGGTGCGCGCGATGCGTTACACGCTCGAGCGCGTCGTGCGCGGGCTCGATACGATCTCGGTCACCGGCAACATCCTGCGGGATTATCTGACCGACCTGTTCCCGATCATGGAGCTGGGCACGAGCGCGAAGATGCTGTCGATCGTGCCGTTGATGGCGGGCGGCGGCATGTACGAGACCGGCGCGGGTGGTTCGGCGCCGAAGCATGTGAAGCAGCTCGTCGAAGAGAACCATCTGCGTTGGGACTCGCTCGGCGAGTTCCTCGCGCTCGCGGCGTCGCTCGAAGAACTGGGCATCAAGACCGGCAACAACCGGGCGAAGATCCTCGCGAAGACGCTCGACACCGCAACCGGCAAGCTGCTCGACAACAATCGCAGCCCGAGCCCGAAGACGGGCGAGCTCGACAATCGCGGCAGCCAGTTCTATCTGGCGATGTACTGGGCGCAGGAGCTGGCCGCGCAAACGGACGACGCCGCGCTCGCCGCGCAGTTCGCGCCGCTCGCGACGCAGCTGACCGCCAACGAGCAGGTGATCGTGGCGGAGCTCGCGTCGGTGCAGGGCGCGCCGGCGGACATCGGCGGCTATTACAAGCCGGACTTCAACAAGCTCGAAGAGGTGATGCGGCCGAGCCGCACGCTGAACGAGGCGCTTGGGGCGGTACGCGTCGAATGACCTGATGCGTGAAGTGAGGTGATGTGATGTGAAGACGAGCCGCCGGTGGGCGGCTCGTAGCAGGGAAGGGCGGCCAATGCTACCGGCGAACGCGTTCAATACTGCACGACGATCGCGACCCGCCGGTTGGCCGCTCTTGCCGCCGCGTCATTGCCGGCGACCAGCGGAAAATTGTCCGCCCGTCCGATCGCGGTTAGCCGATGCGGCTCGATCCCGCGCTCGACCAGATACCTGACCACGGCGCCCGCGCGAGCCGACGACAGCTCCCAGTTGGACGCATACTTCGCGGTCGAAATCGGCACACTGTCGGTATGCCCCTCGACGAGCACATTCCCCGTCGCATCCTTTTGCAGTCCCTGCGCGATCTGATTGAGTACATCGAACGAATCGACGACCTTCTTGTCGTCGCAGCGAGTAGAAAGTTCGACCTTGCCCTCCGTGATCAGAAAGACCACGGCCTCACCCGAGTAGCCCTCGGAATAGATGATCTCGCCGGGCGCTGCTGTGCGCGTCCAGGACTGTTGACGATTCAAAGTAATTCCCCTGCAGCGCTGATTTGTAGTCGCGGCCGTGCGACGCGATGCGTTGCATCGCACGGGTCGACAGCCATTCCTCGTACGCCCGTTTACGACATTGGGCAGGGGACTCTTTAACCGGCGGGAGAGGGCCGCACCAGGAGGAAATGCGCTGCAAGCTGCGGCTGGTGACGGAAAACGGCGATAAAGCGCCACGTGAATCGTTTGCGCGTGGCGTAATGGCGCAGGTTGGCCGCGACCCAGCGGCCGCAAAAATTTTTGGTTCTTCGAGGATGCCGAACTAAATTCGGCTTCGTCGTGGGCGTGTTGTGAGTTCGTTGAAAGCAGTTTGTGAGCGGTTGATTTGAATGAGCGAACCGCAGCGAATGCTATGCTCTCGTTCGACCAAAAATATTGCGCCTGTCGCGCGACATCCCTACATGACGAATCTGATCAAGCGCGCTTCGGCCGAGGCGCGCGCTTTCCGTAACCGCGACGCCCAAGCCATCGGCGGTAAACAGCAAATGGCCCACAAAAAGGCGCCCAAATCCACGCGCAACGCGAGCGGCACCGTCGAGCACGACGCACACGACGCGCCGCAAATCGAAGCGCCGCGCAAGCCGCGCTTCGCACCGGTGACGTTCTCCGAAGAGGGCGGCGTGCGCTACCTGCATTTCGGCACGGAATGGGTGCAAGGCGCGATGCGTCTACGCAAGCCCGATCACATCGAACTCGAATACGCGCAGCAGATGATGGCCTGGCTGCTATTCCTCGAAACGCCGAAGCGCATCGTGCAGCTCGGGCTCGGCGCCGCGTCGCTGACCAAGTTCGCGCACCGCTTCCTGAAGAGCGCGAAGGTCGAGGCCGTCGAACTGAATCCGGCGGTCGTCGTGGCCGCGCGCACGATGTTCGAACTGCCGCCCGACGACGCGCGTCTGAGCGTGCATGAAAGCGACGCGTGGGACTTCGTCAACGAGAGCGCGAACCACGGCACCATCGGCGCGCTGCAGATCGACGTCTACGACGCGACCGCGCGCGGCCCAGTACTCGACAGCGTCGGCTTTTACCGTGCGGCACGTGCGTGTCTGACCGACGCGGGCATCGTCACGGTGAATCTGTTCGGCGATCATCCGAGCTTCGTGCGCAACATGAAGCGTCTGAACGAAGCCTTCGACGGTCGCGTCGTCGCGCTGCCCGAAGTGCACGACGGCAACCGTATCGCGATCGCCTTCTCGGGCCCCGCGCTCGACGTGCCGTTCACCGCGCTAGAGGCGCGCGCGAAGCTGATCGAAGCCGAGCTCGGCTTGCCGGCGCGCAAATGGATCAAGGGCCTGCGCGAATCGACCGGGCAGACGGGCGCATCGTTTGCGATCTGATCAGCGCACGGAGGATGAAGCGGCCGTACCGGCGTAGCGGTCGGCACGGCCGCTTTGCTTCCGGTATTTTTTTCACGTCTACGCCGCAACGTCATCCAGCCTGCATCGTTGGCGCTTCCGTCGCGTTGTTGGACCCGACGCGCCTCGGGTCGTCCCTGCTTGACCGGGAGTTCGCCACTCCTATACTCTTTCGAAGCTTTCGGGGAGCCCGTGGCTGACCGCGGGACGACCACCCGCTGAGTCCCACCTCCCGTCGACCGCGGGCAGATAAATTCTAAATAGGAAACAGGAGACGTCATGGCTCACGACGCCGACGTGAAGAAAGCCAGCAAGCACTGGCTCTGGCTATTGCTGCTACCGTGGATCGCGATGATCTGGGTGCCGTCCTACAACCGGATCGAGCCGCAGCTGTTCGATTTCCCGTTCTTCTACTGGTATCAGCTGCTGTGGGTGCTGATCAGCGCGGTCATCACCGCGTTCGTCTATTCGAAGACCAGGTCCCGCTATACGGGTCGCACGAACGGGGGCGCGCAACGATGAACCCCATTGCAACTTTCGTCTTCGTTCTGTTTTTCATCGGCGTCACGATTCTCGGCTTCGTCGCGGCCCACTGGCGGCGCGGCGATCTCGCGCATCTCGAAGAGTGGGGTCTCGGCGGCCGGCGCTTCGGCACGATCGTCACGTGGTTCCTGCTCGGCGGCGACCTGTACACCGCCTACACGTTCATCGCGGTGCCGGCGCTCGTGTTCGGTGCGGGCGCAACGGGCTTCTTCGCGCTGCCGTACACGATCCTGATCTATCCGTTCGCGTTCGTCGTATTCCCGAAGCTGTGGAGCGTCGCGAAGCGGCACGGCTACGTGACCTCGGCGGACTTCGTGTCGGCCCGCTACGGCAGCCGCATGCTCGCGCTCGCGGTCGCGGTGACCGGCATCGTCGCGACGATGCCGTACATCGCGCTGCAACTGGTCGGTATCGAAGTGGTGATCGGCGCGCTCGGTTTCGACACGACCGGCTTCGTCGGCGATCTGCCGCTGATCATCGCATTCGCGATCCTCGCGGCCTACACGTACACGTCGGGCCTGCGCGCGCCGGCCATGATCGCGGTCGTCAAGGACATCCTGATCTACGTGACGATCTTCGCCGCGATCATCGTGATTCCGCCGCAGCTGGGCGGCTTCGGCCATATCTTCGGCGCGGTCCCGCCGGCCAAGCTGCTGCTGAAGTCGCCGGACGTGTCGAGCCTGAACGGCTATAGCGCGTACGCGACGCTCGCGGTGGGTTCGGCGCTCGCGCTGTTCCTGTATCCGCACTCGATCACCGCGGTGCTGTCGTCGAAGTCGGGCAACACGATCCGCCGCAACATGGCGTTGCTGCCGGCGTATTCGCTGGTGCTCGGCCTGCTCGCGCTGCTCGGCTTCATGGCGCTCGCGGCCGGCGTGAAGGACATGCCGGAGTTCGCGCCGTACTTCAAGGCCTTCGGCCCGAACTTCGCAGTGCCGGCGCTGTTCCTGCACTTCTTCCCGTCGTGGTTCGTCGGCGTCGCGTTCGCGGCGATCGGTATCGGCGCGCTGGTGCCGGCGGCGATCATGTCGATCGCGGCGGCGAATCTGTACACGCGCAACGTGCACAAGGAGTTCGTCAACCGCAACATGACGCACGAGCAGGAGACCAACGTCGCGAAGCTGGTGTCGCTGATCGTCAAGGTCGGCGCGGTGGCGTTCATTCTCGGTCTGCCGCTCACGTACGCGATCCAGTTGCAACTGCTCGGCGGGATCTGGATCATCCAGACGCTGCCGGCGATCGTGCTGGGTCTCTACACGCGCGTGCTCGACTACCGGGGTCTGTTGCTCGGCTGGGCGGCAGGTATCGCGACCGGCACGTGGATGGCGATTTCGTTGAACCTCGCGAGCTCGATCTTCACGATCCATCTGTTCGGCATGGCGATTCCGGGCTATGCGGCCGTGTGGTCGCTGGTCGTGAACCTCGTGGTGTCGGTCGTCGTGAGCCTGGTCGTGCGCGCGGTGGGCATGCAGCGCGCCGAGGACCGTACGCGTCCGGAGGACTACCTGGACATCGTCGAAGGCTGATTCCAGCTGCAAATCACGTTCTGAAACACGCAACGCCCGCCGACGGAAGTTGGCGGGCGTTTGTGTTTGCGGGGCACTCCAGGGCAGGATAGCGGAACCGTCCTTTCACGCGTTCGCCGCGCGCCGCCATGGCTGCTGCCGATACTCCCACTTTGATTTCCCGCCGCGCGGCGCTCAGCCGGATGGTGCGCGCGGTCACGTCGCCGTACTACCGCTACCGGCACGCCAAGGTGCTGCATAGCCTGCGCGTCGGCCTCGCGATGCTGGTGTCGATTCTCGCGACGACCGGCATCGATATTCCGCACGGCATCTGGTCGTCGGTAACGCTGCTGGTCGTGATCGGCGGCTTGCAGCATCACGGCAATATCCGCAAGAAAGCGGCCGAACGCGCGGCCGGTACGCTGCTCGGCGCATCGATCGGGCTCCTGCTGATCGTGCAACAGCACTTCATCGGTTCGCTGCCGCTCACCTATGTGCTGGAGGCGATCATCGCGTCGATCTGCGCGTGGTTCGCGATTGGCTCGTCCGGCTATATCGGGCTCCTGACCGCCATCACGATGTGCATCGTCGCGGGCCACGGCGACAATCTGATCGACGTCGGCCTGTGGCGCACGCTGAACGTGCTGATCGGAATCGTCATCGCGCTGGCGTTTTCGTTCGCGTTTCCGCTGCACGCGACGTATTCGTGGCGCTACGGCCTCGCCGCCAATCTGCGCGAATGCGCGGGCATCTACGCGCGGCTGCTCGACGGCGAAACGATCACCGAGGAGGAGCAGATCAAGCGCTTCCTGCGGATCAACAAGCGGCTCGTGCAACTGCGCTCGCTGATGCCGTCGGTCGCGAAGGAAATCGACGTGCCGCAGTCGAGGCTCGAGGAGATCCAGCGGCTGCATCGCTCGGTGCTCAGCTCGCTGGAACTGCTTGCCACGGGGCCGCTGATGAACGCCGATGCCGCCGCGCGCACCGCCTACGCAGCGCATTGCGGCGCCGAGGTGCGCGCCGTGCGGGCGATCCTGTTGTCCACCGCGCGCGGGCTGCGTTTCGGCCGTCCGTCGCGCTTTGGCATTCCGGCCGCGGCGCCGCTCGGGAAGGGGCACGGCGACGTGGCCACCGCGTTGCCGCCCGACTGGCAAGGGCCGTACTGGCTCGGTCAGCGGCTCGCGGAGCAGGTAGACCGGTTGCGCGCGCTATTGCTGGAGACCGAGCCGAACTGGAACATCGAGCGGCACGAGCGGGCGACGCGTGGTAGGTAGGCGCTAGCGCTGGCCTGCCCCTAAGCCTCAAACCTGCGGCGGCAGTGTGACCATCCACATCATGCCGAAGCGGTCCACCACCATTCCGAAGCCCTTGCTCCAGAACGTTTGCTGGAACGGCATCACGACCTGGCCGCCATCGGCGAGCGCGTTGAAGCATTTTTCCGCCGACGCGCCGTCATCGACGGTCAGCGACAGACTGAAGCCATTGAACGGGCCGGCCGCCGGATCGCAGTTGCCGTCGGAAGCCATCCACGTGCTCGAGCCCAACTGCACGCTCGCGTGCATGATCTTGTCGGCGAGTTCGGGGCGTGGCGGATTGTGCGCGTCCGGTGGCGCTTCCTTGAACAGCATCTTGAATGTCACCTGGGCGCCGAGCTTGTCGGTGTAGTAATCGAGCGCTTCCTGGCAACGGCCGTTGAAGAACACATAGGGCTGAACGTGCATGATCGTCTCCATGGTCAGGCGTTGGGCGGGCGCCGTCGTTCCTCGCCAGCGGCGGCGGGGAGGGGCGTGGAGTCGATTGTAGTCGGTGGCGGCGCGTCGATCGTGACGCTATGTCGCCGGTGGCGACGCAGCGTAAACGAGAAGCGGCGCTGAACCGTGAGGTCCAGCGCCGCCTGTCATGGATGGGACTCGCGCGGAGCCGCGCGGCGAGCGTGAGCGCCACTCAGCCAGCCACGCCCGCCGCCTCCGGCGCCTCAGCGCATCGTGTCGATCAGCTTTTCCAGCTTCACCGCGTCCGCGGCGAACGTGCGGATGCCTTCGGAGAGCTTCTCGGTCGCCATCGCTTCGTCGTTGAGGAGGAAGCGGAACGACTTCTCGTCGACCGGCACGCGCTCGATGTCCGCGTCGTGCGATGTCTCCGGCGACAGCTTGCGTTCGACCTTGTCGGTGCTCTCGTGCAGTTTCTGCAGCAGGTCGGGGCTGATCGTCAGCAGATCGCAGCCGGCCAGTTCCAGAATCTGCGAGGTCGTGCGGAAGCTCGCACCCATCACCTCGGTCTTGTAGCCGAACTTCTTGTAGTACGCGTAGATGTGGCGCACCGACTTGACGCCCGGATCGTTGGCGCCGCCGTCTTTCGCTTCGTCCCACGCGCTGCCGGCGTTCTTCTTGTACCAGTCGTAGATGCGGCCGACGAACGGCGAGATCAGCTGCGCGCCAGCTTCCGCGGCGGCGGCGGCCTGCACGAGCGAGAACAGCAGCGTCATGTTGCAGTGGATGCCTTCCTTCTGCAGCACCTCGGCCGCGCGCACGCCTTCCCACGTCGACGCGAGCTTGATCAGCACGCGGTCGCGCTCGATGCCGTGTTCCTTGTACAGCGCGATCAGCTCGCGGCCTTTCGCGATCGAGCCTTCGACGTCGAACGACAGGCGCGCGTCGACTTCGGTCGACACCCGCCCCGGGATGATCTTCAGGATTTCGGTGCCGAAGGCGATCAGCAACTGGTCGATGATCGCGCCGGCCGGCTTCGACGCATGCGCCTTCACGGTCTTTTCGAGCAGCGGCCGGTAGTCGTCTTTCTGCACGGCCTTCAGAATCAGCGACGGATTGGTGGTCGCATCACGCGGCTTGTACTGCGCGAGCTGCTGGAAGTCGCCGGTGTCGGCCACCACGGTGGTGTATTGCTTGAGTTGGTCGAGTGCGGTTGTCATGTTCGGGCCTTCAGGGCGCGTGTGCGCCATGGTTCAGGAGAAGTGAGGACGCCGCCGTGCCGGCAGGAGGAATCAGCCGGCGCTGGCGGCCGCGGGTCAAGCCGCAGCGCGTCCCGCGATGGCTTGGGAAACGCTGCCGGATACATCTATTCTATGGCGGATCGCCGAGGACGGTATGAACACCGCGTATGGACAGCCGGGCGTGGCGATCCGTTCACACGCGGCGCGCGTTCAGCACGACTTGCGTCACCACGCCCGCGACGAGCCCCCAGAACGCCGAGCCGATCGACAGCAGCGTGAGTCCCGAGGCGGTCACCATGAACGTGACGAGCGCTGCCTCGCGCTGCCTCGTATCCTGCATTGCGTTGGCGAGCCCGCTCATGATCGAGCCGAACAGCGCGAGGGCCGCGACCGACACGACCAACTCCTTCGGGAACGCCGCGAACAGCGCGGCGATCGTCGCGCCGAACACGCCCGCGAGCAGATAGAAAATGCCGCCCCATACGGCCGCTGTGTAGCGCCTGGCGGAGTTTTCGTGCGCTTCGGGGCCGGTGCAGATCGCCGCCGTGATCGCGGCAAGATTGATGCCGTGAGAACCGAAAGGCGCGAGTAGCAGCGACGCGACGCCGGTCGTCGCGATCAGCGGCGCGGACGGGGTCGTATAGCCGTCGGCGCGCAGCACCGCGATGCCCGGCACGTTCTGCGAGGCCATCGCGACCACGAACAGCGGAATGCCGATGCTCACGCAAGCCGCCACCGAAAACGACGGCATCGTCAGCACCGGGTGCGCGAGCGCGACGTGAAAGTGGCTGAAGTCGAGCAGCCCGAGGCCGCCGGCGGCTGCGGTGCCTGCCACGAGCGTGGTCGGAATCGCATAACGCGGCACGAACCGTTTGACGATCAGGTAGGTAAAGAACATCGTCAGCACGAGCGCGGTCTGGTACTGCGCGGCACGGAAAATCTCGATGCCGATCTCGAACAGGATGCCCGCTAGCAGCGCTGCCGCAAGGCCGGACGGAATCCGCTTCATCAGCGCGTCGAACCAGCCGGTGACGCCGACCAGCGTCAGCAGCGCCGCGCAGAAGATGAATGCGCCGATCGCCTGCGCATACTCGACATGCGGCAGCGACGACACCAGCAGCGCCGCGCCCGGCGTCGACCACGCGATCACGATCGGCGCGCGAAAGCGCAGCGACAGGCCGATCGTGCACAGGCCCATGCCGATCGACAGCGCCCAGATCCACGACGAAATCTGCGCGTCGCTCAGATGCGCGGCCTGGCCCGCCTGAAACATCAGCACGAGCGAGCTCGTGTAGCCGGTCATCGCCGCGACGAAGCCCGCGACGATCGTCGACAGCGACGTATCGGCGAGCGGATTGAAGCGCCTCTGCGGTGTGGCGGCGGGGGACAGCAGGGGCGACGGGGACGAACTCATGCGAAGGCTTTCTTGTTGTGGAAGTTGAAGCGTCGGGACGTGGATTCTGGAACGGCGGGCGTTACTTGCTCAGCACCCGCATGGCCGTCTCGAGGCCCGCGAGCGTCAGCGGATACATGCGGTGGCCCAGCACTTCGCGGATCGCGCTGACCGACTGCCGGTACGGCCACAGCGCTTCCGGCTCCGGGTTCAGCCACGCGAAGTGCGGGAAGTGATCGGCGAGCCGGCGCAACCACACCGCGCCGGCCTCGGCGTTGTTGTACTCGACCGAGCCGCCGGGCTGCAACACTTCGTACGGGCTCATCGTCGCGTCGCCGACGAAGATCAGCTTGTAGTCGGGCGTGAACTTGTGCAGCACGTCCCACGTCGGTGTGCGCTCGGCGTGGCGGCGGCGGTTGTGCTTCCACAGGAAGTCGTACACGCAGTTGTGGAAGTAGTAGAACTCGAGGTGCTTGAACTCGGCCTTCGCGGCAGAGAACAGCTCCTCGGTGCGCTTCACGTGATCGTCCATCGAGCCGCCGACGTCGAGCAGCATCAGCACCTTCACGTTGTTGTGCCGCTCGGGCACCATCTTCAGATCGAGCCAGCCGGCGTTCGCGGCGGTGCTGCGGATCGTGTCGGGCAGGTCGAGTTCTTCCGCGGCGCCTTCGCGGGCGAACCGGCGCAACCGTCGCAGCGCGACCTTGATGTTGCGCGTGCCGATTTCGACCTGGTCGTCGTAGTCGCGATACGCGCGCGCTTCCCATACCTTGACGGCCGTGCGATTGCCGGCCGCGTCGCCGCCGATGCGCACGCCTTCGGGGTTATAGCCGCCGTGACCGAACGGCGACGTGCCGCCCGTCCCGATCCACTTGTTGCCGCCCTCGTGGCGCTCTTTCTGCTCGTCGAACAGTTCCTTCAGGCGCTCCATCAGCTTGTCGATGCCGCCCATCGCCTCGATCTGCGCCTTTTCCTCGGGCGACAGGTCGCGTTGCAGCTTCTTCTTCAGCCAGTCGGGCGGAATCTCGAACGCGAGCTCCGAGGTCGCCGCGACACCGTTGAAAAAGGCGCCGAACGCCTGGTCGAACTTGTCGAAGTACTGCTCGTCCTTCACGAGCGTGATGCGCGAGAGGTAGTAGAACTCGTCGAGCGACGGCGCGATCACGTTGGCCTTCAGCGCTTCGAGCAGCGTCAGGTATTCCTTCACCGAGACCGGCAGGCGGGCGGCGCGCAGCGAGTAGAAAAAGTCGATCAGCATGCTGGATGTCCTGCGGCGCGGCGCCCGCTCAACGGTTGTTGCGGTTCATGAACAGCAGCCGCTCGAACAGGCTCACGTCCTGTTCGTTCTTGAGCAGCGCGCCGTGCAGGGGCGGCACGATCTGCTTCTGATCGGCCGAGCGCAGTGCTTCGGGCGGAATGTCTTCGGCGAGCAGCAGCTTGAGCCAGTCGAGCAGTTCGGAGGTGGACGGCTTCTTCTTCAGCCCCGCGACGTTGCGCAGCTCGAAGAAGCTCTGCAGCGCCGCGGCGAGCAGATCCTTCTTGATGCCGGGGTAGTGCACGTCGACGATCTGCTGCATCGTCGTCGCATCCGGAAACCTGATGTAGTGGAAGAAGCAGCGGCGCAGGAACGCGTCGGGCAACTCCTTCTCGTTGTTCGACGTGATGATCACGAGCGGGCGATGTCTGGCGCGCACCAGCTCGCGCGTCTCGTACACGTAGAATTCCATGCGGTCGAGTTCGCGCAGCAGGTCGTTCGGGAATTCGATGTCGGCCTTGTCGATCTCGTCGATCAGCAGCACGCTCTGCTCGTCCGATTCGAACGCCTGCCACAGCACGCCCTTGACGATGTAGTTGCGGATGTCCTTCACGCGCTCGTCGCCGAGCTGCGAATCGCGCAGACGCGACACCGCGTCGTATTCGTACAGCCCCTGCTGTGCCTTGGTGGTCGACTTGATGTGCCATTGCAAGAGCGGCATGCCGAGCGCGGCGGCGACTTCCTCGGCGAGCATGGTCTTGCCGGTGCCGGGTTCGCCCTTGATCAGCAGCGGACGCTTGAGCGTCATCGCGGCGTTGACCGCGAGCTTGAGGTCGTCGGTGGCGACGTACTGCGATGAGCCTTCGAAACGCATGACGAGATGCTCTTGTGCGGGAAAAAACCCAGTATAAGTCAGAAGGCCTGTTGGCCTGAAACCGGCTCACGTATGGTGTCAGCCGCGCAGTGACGCGGCGGCGGTGCCGCTGTGGCGTCGTTGCGAAGCCGCCGCGGTCATGGCGTGGCGCCCGTCCCGGCGGGCGTTGCGCGGCCCCGTGTCTGGTGGACGTTCGGCGCGGCGGCGCGGTACAATGAGCCCGATTTTTTTGGCCTGCGTGGCTACCCTACAAGAAGAACGGCGCGGACCGCTGCCTTTGTGGGCACCCGTTTCCCCTCAAGCCAGGTTACATCTATGAATAAATTCGTCGGCAAACACGTCGTGATCGCAGCGCTGTCGGTGCTCGCGGGGTATGCGGCCAATGCGCAGGCAGCGGATGTCGTAGGCAATGCCAAGGCGGGCCAGGACAAGGTCGCGATGTGTATCGGCTGCCACGGCATCCCCGAATACCGCACGGCTTATCCAGAGGTTTTCCGCGTGCCGAAGCTCGGTGGCCAGAATCAGGCGTACCTCGAAAACGCGCTGCGCGCCTACAAGAAGGGCGACCGCCATTTCGCCACGATGCACGCGATCGCGGTGACGCTGTCGGATCAGGACATTGCCGATGTCGCCGCGTACTACGCAGCGCAAACTGCCGCTTCGAAAAACAATCCCGACAAGTGATCGGCGTCGGTCACCAGCACATCCAATTCGCGGGATAGGAGATTTCATGATCAAGCCCCAACAGGCACTCCACACGGTATTCAAGGCGGTCGGCGCGGCGGCGGTCATCGGTCTGGCCGCAGCGAACGCAGCACACGCGGCCGACGCCGGCAACGGTAAGGTGCTCGCCGACAGCCACAACTGCGCGGCCTGCCACGGTCCCAACCTGAACAAGCCGGTGAGCCCGGAGTATCCCAAGCTGGCCGGTCAGTACGCCGACTATGTCTTCTGGGCGCTGCGTCAGTACCAGATGGGTACTGGCAATCCACACCTCGGCCGCAACAACGCGATCATGCAGGCACAGGTGCAGAGCCTGTCGCTAGGTGACATGAAGGACATCGCCGCTTACATCGAATCGCTGCCAGGCGATCTCGTGCAGAAAAAGTAAGCGTCGGGCGCCGGTTTCGCGCCGACGCTTCAAAAGCAAAACACCCCGCCTTGGCGGGGTGTTTTGCTTTGAGGGCGTCGTACCTCGGCGTGCTGGCGTCGTGCCGCGCCGGCGTTTCCAGTCGCCTCAGTCGCGCGTCGCGCGCCGTTCGATGCGCTGCAGATACGCGTCCGTGTCCGGCGGCGTGCCGGTGCGCTGCGCTTCCCAGATGGTTTCGCCGAGGCAGTCCATGATCGCGTGCTGGGCCTCGTGCGTAGAACCGAGGCGCGCGGCGAGCCGCTCGTGCGCGGCTCGAATGCCGGGCGGCTGATCGATCGACAACTGCTCGGAGATCGCCAGGTGCATCGACAGGTGCAGGAACGGATTGGTCTGGCCGCGCTCCGGCGAATAGTCCTGCGCCTGGGCGGCGGGACCATCGGCGAGATCGGCGTGATATTCGGGATGCTCGACGATCCAGTCGGCGGCGATCGCCTCGAGCGGCGTCAAAATCTCGCCCTGGCGCTGTTTGCGCCAGGTGTCGGTGAAAAAGAGGCGAACTTCGTCGCGGCTGGGATTGAACATCGTGGAACCGGTGCGTGGGAGTGGAGGCGCGGAGCGCGACGGTGCGGGTCCGCAGTGCGCGCTGCGCGTAAGGCACTATTTTACGCGGCGGCCGCGTGGGCTGCAGGCGCGCTGCACGGCCTCGGGTTTCGAGCTGGGCCGGCCTTATAGATCGGGTGGCGGGGTCTTCGGCCGGAACTCGCACAGCGGCTCGATCGCGCAATGCCAGCATTCGGGGCGGCGCGCCTTGCACACGTAGCGTCCATGCAGGATCAGCCAGTGGTGCGCATCCTGCCTGAATTCGGCGGGCGTGAATTTTTCGAGTGCCGCTTCGACCGCGCGCACGTCCTTGCCGGGCGCGAGGCCGGTGCGGTTGGCGACGCGGAAAATGTGCGTGTCGACCGCGATGGTCGGATGGCCGAATGCGGTGTTCAGGATCACGTTGGCCGTTTTGCGGCCGACACCGGGCAGCCCTTCGAGTGCCTCGCGATCCTCCGGCACCTCGCCGCCATACCGGTCGAGCAGAATGCGGCAGGTCGCGATCACGTTCTTCGCCTTCGTGCGATACAGACCGATCGTCTTGATATAGCTCGCGACGCCTTCCTCGCCGAGGTCGAACACCTTCTGCGGCGTGTTCGCGACCGGAAACATCCTGCGCATCGCCTTGTTGACCGACACGTCGGTCGCCTGCGCCGACAACAGCACCGCGATCAGCAGTTCGAACGGCGTCGTGTACTCGAGCTCGGTGGTCGGATGCGGATTGAGGCTCTGAAGCGTTTCGTAGATCGCGCGGCGTTTGTTCGCGTTCATGCGGAGCGGGTCCGTGTGAGTGGGCCGGGTTGCGTCGGCATGGTCAGCGCGTGGTTGGCGGCGAGTTGGACGGCGGATTGGACTCGTTTGACTCATTTGACTCGTCGGACTGCTGCTCCGAGCCGGGCGTGTCGCTACCGCTGGCAAGACCGAGACGGCGGCGGCGCGCTTCGGCGGCGTCGATCTGTGCCTGCACGTCGGCGCTGACGTTCTCGGTGTTCAGCGGTCCCTCGCCTTTCGCGGCCAAGTCTTCCTTCTTCTTGCGCGCGCGTTCGAGCGCGGCCTGGATGATCGCGCGTTTCTTCGCTTCCGCGTCGTCCGCAATCGGGGCGGCGGGAGCCTCGGACGGCACTGTCGCGCCGCTTGCCGCAACCGCGTCCGGCGCAGCCGGCGGCGCGCTTGCGGCTCGCCGCGCCGCAGCGCGCGCTTCGGCGGCGTCGCGCTCGCGCGCGAGACGGGTCTCGTGGCGGTTATGACGCGCCCGCGCCGCGTCCGCGTGGCTCTGGCTCCATGCATCCCAGCCGGTGGCCTCGCCGGTCACGGGGAGCATCGTGATGCAGTCGACCGGGCAGGGGGGCACGCACAGGTCGCAGCCGGTGCATAGCTCGGCGACCACGGTGTGCATCTGTTTCGGTGCGCCAACTATCGCGTCGACCGGACACGCCTGCATGCACAGCGTGCAGCCGATGCACACCTGCTCGTCGATAACCGCCAACGGACGCGGACGTTCGACGCCATTGGCCGAATTGAGCGGAATCACCGGTTTGCCGAGCAGCGCGGCGAGGCGCGCGATGCCCTCGGCGCCGCCGGGCGGGCACTGGTTATAGTTCGCCTCGCCATTGGCGACGGCTTCGGCATACGGACGGCATGCGGGATAACCGCACTTCGTGCATTGCGTTTGGGGCAGCAGATCTTCGATGCGATCCGCGAGTGTTTTGACGTCTGTCACGGTTGCGGCGCGGGGGTTTGCCGTGCGATCGCACGACCTGAACTAAATAGCACATTATCGCCGATTTCCCGGATTGCCATTCGCAATCCATGTGCCATAATCGAAGCGCTTCATTCGAAAGACCGCAGAAAAGGGTGTGTTTCCCAACCATGACGCGCCCGCTAAACGCCGCCACAAAAAGGCTCGAGGAGAGGCCGGCGGCGCGATCCGGAGAACGCGGCTCACGAAGACGATGCCACCATGAATCAGCCGAAAATCAAAAGAGATCCTGAAGGCACGAGGCGCCGCATCTTGCTCGCGGCGGCGGAAGAGTTTGCAAATGGAGGGCTGTTCGGCGCGCGGGTCGATCAGATCGCTCGCCGCGCGGAAACCAATGAACGAATGCTCTATTACTACTTCGGTAGCAAGGAGCAGCTATTCACCGCGGTACTCGAGCACGCGTTCAGCGCGCTCAACGAAGCGGAACGCACGCTCGAACTCAACGGAATCGCGCCGGTCGAGGCGGTTACGCGTCTCGCGCATTTCGTGTGGGACTACTACCGCGATCATCCCGAGTTGTTGAGGCTCATCAACAACGAGAATCTGCATGAAGCACGCTATATGCAGAAGTCCACGCGCATACGCGAAATGATCTCGCCGATCGTCGCCACGCTCGGCGGCATTCTCGAACGTGGGCAGCGCGCGGGGCTGTTTCGCACGAACATCGACCCGCTGCGCTTTTACGTGACGCTCTCGGGCATGGGCTACTACATCGTGTCGAACCGTTTCACGCTCGAGGCGACGCTCGGCCGCGATTTCAGCAGCGCCGCCGAACGCAGCGAGGTGATTCAGATGAATACCGAACTGCTGCTCGCGTATCTGTTGAGAAAGTAACGGGCAGTGCCGCGGTGATCATGGCCGTGGCAAAAAATCAGTATCACGAACAAAGCGCGATAAAAAAGCCAACGGCCTCGAACGGGACCGTTGGCTTTTTATATGCTAGTGCAAGTTTGATGCTCAGGCTTCGACTTTTTCTTTCGCCGTTTTTGCTGCCTTGTTGTGCTCGAGAATGAAGTCGCGCAATTGCGGGTAAATGATCGTGCGCCAGCGGCGGCCCGAGAAAATGCCGTAGTGGCCGCATTTCTCCGCAGTGAAGTGACGCTTGTTCTTCGCCGGAATGCCGCTGCACAAGTCGTGCGCCGCGTAAGTCTGGCCGTCGCCCGAAATGTCGTCGAGTTCACCTTCGATCGTAAACAGCGCGGTCGTCGTGATGTCCTGCGGCCGCACCGGTTCGCCGTTGACGACCCACGTGCCCTCGGCAAGACGGAACTCCTGGAACACGACGCGGATCGTGTCGAGGTAATAATCGGCATCCATGTCGAGCACCGCGTTGTACTCGTCGTAAAACCGGCGGTGCGCTTCGGCGTCGTCCTCGTCGCCGCGCAGCAGGCTCTGGTAGAAATCCCAGTGCGACGCCGCGTGACGCTCCGGATTCATCGCGACGAAACCGGTGTGCTGCAGGAAGCCGGGATAGACCTTGCGGCCCGCGCCGGGATAGTTCGGCGGCACCGTGAAGATCACGTTGTTCTCGAACCACTCGTACGAGTGCTGCGTGGCCAGCGAATTGACCGAGGTCGGGCTCTTTCGTGCGTCGATCGGGCCGCCCATCATCGTCATCGTGCGCGGCGTGTCCTCGCCGCGGCTCGCCATCAGCGAAATGGCGGCGAGCACCGGCACGGTCGGCTGGCACACCGAGATCACGTGCAGATTCTTCGCGCCGATATGGCGAATGAATTCCTGGATATACGCGATGTAGTCGTTCAGACCGAACCAGCCGGCTTCTAGCGGCACCATGCGCGCGTCGAGCCAGTCGGTGATGTAGACCTTGTGGTCTTGCAGCAACGTGCGCACGGTATCGCGTAGCAGTGTGGCGTGGTGTCCTGACAACGGTGCGCAGACGAGCACGACCGGTTCGTCTTTCAATTGGCTGACAGCTTCGCTATCGTCCGCGAAGCGCTTGAAGCGCATCAGACGGCAGAACGGCTTTTCGATGAACGTCTGCTCGACGATCGGAATGTTATGGCCGTCTTTGACAATCTGGTGAATATTGAACTCGGGCTTTTCGTAGTCCTTGCCGAGCCGGTAAAGCAGTTCGTAGCCGGCGGAAAGGCGCGTGGCGCCCGGAACATAGGCTAGCGGACTGGCCGGATTCGCAAATGATTTCGATGCGGCCTGAGCCCAGGCGGTGAGGGGGCTCAACATCGCCCGCTGGAATTCATGAAATTGATAGAGCATGTTTGCTCCGTTTTAAGCGGTTCGCATGGGGCTTCGCAAACACGCGTGAGGCGTTGCGGCGGGCCATTGTGGTTGTAGGCACATTATTGTCGGCCGACAGTCAGATCGATAATATCGAATAAGGCAAATTTGTGCAATGCAACAATATTCGCATTCAGTGTACGCAAATTGTCACTGCGTCATGCTAATGGCGATGCTGCTCCGCCGCTATCAGGGCTTGCCTGAACCTCAAGCTCGATCGCGCGCGCCGGATGGCCGGTCGCCTGCGCCATCTCCTGCTCGTGCTTCATCAGGTTCAGTCCGGTGTGCACGAGCGCAACGTGGGAGAACGCCTGCGGAAAATTGCCGACGAGACGTTTATCGACCGGGTCGTACTCCTCGGACAGCAGGCCGACGTCGTTGCATAGCGCGAGCAGCCGCTCGTACATCTCGGTTGCTTCCTGCACGCGTCCCTGCAGCGCAAGGTTATCCACCATCCAGAACGAACACGCAAGAAAGGTGCCTTCCCCCGGTGGCAAGCCGTCGTCGTATTCCGTGGTGCGGTAGCGCAGCACGAAGCCGCCGTGCATCAGGTCCCGCTCGATCGCCTCGACCGTGCCCTTGATGCGCGGATCCTGCGGCGGCAGGAAGGCGACCAGCGGCATCAGCAGCACGCTCGCGTCGAGCTGATCGCTGCCGTAGTACTGCGAGAACGCGTTGAGCTGCGGATTCCACGCCTTCTCGCAGACCTCGGCGTGGATCGTGTCACGCGTCGCGCGCCATTCGTCGAGGGGGCCGTCGAGCTTGAACATTTCGGCCGAGCGGATCGCGCGGTCGAACGCGACCCACGCCATCACCTTCGAGAACGTGAAATGCTCGGGGCCGCCGCGCGTCTCCCAGATGCCTTCGTCGGGTTCGCGCCAGATCGTGCTCAGGTGCTCGAGCAGCGCGCGCTGCACGCTCCACGCGGTGAGGTCCGCCTGCAGGCCGCCGACGCGCGCCAGATGCAGCGCGTTCATCACCTCGCCGTAGACGTCGAGCTGACGCTGCCCGACCGCATTGTTGCCGATGCGCACCGGTTTCGCGCCCTCGTAGCCGGGCAGCCAGTCGATTTCGGATTCGGGCAGGCGCCGCTCGCCGCCGATGCCGTACATGATCTGCAACTGGTCCGGCGCGCCCGCCATCACGCGGCCGAGCCAACTGCGCCAGGCGCGCGCTTCGTCGTAGTAGCCGCCGCGCATCATCGCGAGCAGCGTGATGGTCGCGTCGCGCAGCCAGCAGTAGCGGTAGTCCCAGTTGCGCGTGCCGCCGAGCCGCTCGGGCAGCGACGTGGTCGGCGCCGCGACGATGCCGCCGGTCGGCTCGTAGGCGAGCGCGCGCAGCGTGATCAGCGAGCGGCGGATCGGCCCGGCCCAGCGTCCTTCGACGGTGCCGCGCGCCGCCCATTCGAGCCAGTGGTTCTCGGTGCGCGCGAGCGACGTGTGCGGATCGCGCGCGGGCGGAATGCGCAGATGCGACGCCGCGTACGCGAGCGAGAACGGCACGCGCTCGCCCTCGGTTACCGTGAATTCCGCGACGGTCTTCATGTCTTCGCCGTGCAGTTCGACCGGCGTGCGCAGCACCGCGTTGTCGGGGCCGACGATCGCCTTGATGCCGCTGTCGTGCTTGAGCTTGTCGACCCATGGAATCGAGAAGCCGTAGTCGAAGCGCAGCACGAGTTCCATCTTCATGCGCACGGTGCCGCGCTTGCCGACGACGATGCGGATCAGCTCCGACCAGCCGTTGCCGGGCGGCATGAAATCGATCAGCGTGACGGCGCCCTCGGGCGTTTCGAAGTCGGTTTCGAGGATCAGCGTTTCGCCGCGATAGCGCCGCGTGATGGTCGGCGCGCCGTGCTCGCCCTCGGTGGCGGGGGCGATCAGCCAACGGCCGTTGTCGGGCGAGCCGAGCAGCGCGGCGAAGCAGGCGCCCGAGTCGAAGCGCGGCCAGCAGAGCCAGTCGACGGAACCCTCGCGGGAGATGAGCGCGGCGGTATGGCCGTCGCCGATGAGTGCGTAGTCTTCGATGTGTGCAGGCATGGAAAGCGTGTCGGAAAACGAGTCGTTATTACGGACGGCCACAGCAGCCGCGCTTCGAGTGGGCGTTATTACCGGACCACGATCGGCAGTGTTTGGTTCACCGCACAGTGCGGCAAAACGCGGGTTGGAAAATTGTCAAATCCATGCATACAATTAAATTTCATGCCGATGTTCGGCGACCTGCCGGACTGCGAATCGGCCTTGCTCATGGCGGTTGCAGACGCCGTTTCCGAGGACGAAAGCCATGCTGAACCCTTCGAAATCCGATTGCATCACAATTCTCTCGGCCGCCAGCCAGCTTGCCGGCGACTCCATGTTGCCACTCGATCATGGCCGGCTCGGCCTGAGCCGCAACGGCCTGCTGGCTGCCGCCTCCTTCCTGGTCGAGCGGGCCTGCTTCCGGCGCTATCAGCAGGATGCCGATCATTATGCGGTCGGCGCGCTGTCGTTGCAGGGGCGCCTGCGGCTCGAACAGCTGGCGAACGGTTGAGCGGTAGGGCCGAGCGTTCGTAGCGCAGGTTCCTGGCGTATCCGCGCCGGCCATTCGCCGCATCCCTTCGTACCGCGCCTTCCCATTTCCTATCCGTATCTTCACGCCGCGTCGCGTCAGGTCGATCGTTCGCGTGGCGCGGGTATCGCGCGCGTCAATCTTGCGCGCGATACCCGCTTCCCGCATATGTCACGGCGTGACATTTGCCGCGCTCTCACACGGGCGAGTGGCGCTGGCACCCAGCGAACCTTCCCTTCGTGCGAAACCACCTCGATACCGGACGCAAATCTCGCGCCCGGCGTCGTGGCACCTGTCGCTCACAGATGCGACGAGCCCACGCCGAAGATCCCGATGATGCCGATGATGATCAGGTAAAGCGCGACGATGTAGTTCAACAGGCGCGGCATGATCAGGATCAGGATGCCGGCGATCAGCGAAACGAGCGGGCCCAGGCTGAGAGTGACGTTCATGGAGACTCCGTGGTTGAGACGCGTGATGCGCGATTGAGGAAACGATTGAAAAACGTCCCGCCGCGCGGGACCCAAGCCGCTGGCGCAGACCGTGCCGCAGCGATGGATTCACTGCATGATCCGACCTGACGCTCTTATACTGACTTCGACAACAACAACGTGGAACGACGCTCGATTCGCGGCGCGGCAGACCAGACACCGTTACAACCGCTCGTACCCCGGCTCATACGCGAGCCCGTACCAGACAACCGATGTCGAGGAGGTCTCATGCTTCACAGTCGCCGTGCCGTCGGGCGTATTGCCGTGCGCCCAGTTCCGACTTCCGTTTTTACTTCTGTTCTTGCCAGTGTTGCCTTTCAGGGTTCCCGTCCGCGTGGCGCTGACCGCGCCGCTCCATCTGCCGTGGATTGCACGGCGGAAAGCACCGCCCGGCGCGCAACGCGGCCAACGCCGTTGCGGGCCGCCCGTTCGATAATAAGAGGTTTCGCGCTCATGGTTTCGATTGTTGCTTCGCACGCGTATGCGCAAGATTCTGGCCCGGTCCCCGCGGACGGCGTCTATACGATGCTGGTCGGTACTTACACCAGCGGCAGGAGCGAGGGCATCTACGTCTTTCGCTTCGATACGAAGACCGGCGCGGCGACCCAGGTGTCGGTCGCGCAGACGGTCAATCCGTCGTTTCTGGTCGTGAGCCGCGACCGCCGCTTCGTCTATTCGGTCAACGAACTGCCCGGTGACAATGGCCCGGCCACGCAGCGCGGCGGGATCAGCGCGTTCGGCTTCGATGCCGCGCGCGGGCAACTGACGTTTCTGAACAAGGTGTCGTCGGACGGCAATGATCCGTGCTATCTGAGCATCTCGGCGGACGGCAAGTATCTGCTGGGCGCGAACTATTCGGTCGCGCCCGATCCGGGCGGCAGTTTCGCGGTGTTTCCGCTGCAGGCGAACGGCCAGGTCGGCACCTCGGTGCAGACCGTGCATCACGAAGGCGGCGGTCCGGTGAAAGGGCGGCAGGACAACTCGCACGTGCATTCGACCGTGTTCTCGCCTGACGGCCGCTATCTGTTCGCGCAGGACCTCGGCGCCGACAAGCTGTACTCGTACCGCTACGCGCCGCAGAGCAGCGCCGGCGCGGGCCCATTCATCGCGACGGACTGGGGCTACACGCAGCAGAAGGCCGGCACGGGTCCGCGCCATCTGATCTTTGGCGCGGACGGCAAGCACGCGTATCTGACGAGCGAACTCGCGGCGACCGTCAGCACGTTCGACTACCACGACGGCAGGCTGAAGCTCGTGCAGACGCTGCCATTGAGCGAGCCTGACTTCAAGGGGAAGGTGGGCGCGGCGGCGATCCATATGTCGCCGGACGGACGCTTCGTGTATGCATCCAATCGCGGCGACGCGAACGAGATCGTGATCTTCTCGGTCGATCCCGCCACTGGACACCTGAAGCAGATCGGCCGGCAGTCGAGCCTCGGCAAATCGCCGCGCGAGTTCACCATCGATCCGACCGGCAACTGGCTGATCGTCGGCAATCAGCTGAGCGACACGGTCTATGTGTTCAAGCGCGATCCGCAGACGGGGCTGCTCGATCCAAATCCGAAGCAGCATTTCGACCTCGGCTCGCCGGTCGACTTCAAGCTGGTATCACCGTCGTGATGCGCGGCACGCGCGGGTAAATGAAAAACGGACAGCTCACATCCTGAGGCTGTCCGTTTTTTCTTCCGGATCATCGCCGACCCGGTTAGCGATTCACCGGGCGCTCATTCCGCCGGCCCCGGCGCCAGCACTTCGCGGCTGCCGTTGATGCTCATCGCCGACACGAGGCCGGCCGTCTCCATCTGCTCGACGAGCCGCGCCGCGCGGTTATAGCCGATGCGCAACTGCCGCTGCACCGACGAGATCGACGCGCGGCGCGTGCGTACGACGAACGCGACCGCTTCGTCGTACAGCGGATCGGCTTCCGCATCCGGCGCTTCGCCGAACAGGTCCTGGGCCGCGCCGCCATCGGCGGCCGGGCCGTCGAGAATGCCTTCCTCGTATTGTGGCTCGCCGAACTGCTTCAGATATTCGACGATCGCATGCACTTCCTCGTCGGCGACGAACGCGCCGTGCACGCGCTGCGGGTAGCCGGTGCCCGGCGGCAGGAACAGCATGTCGCCCTGGCCGAGCAGCGACTCGGCGCCCATCTGGTCGAGAATCGTGCGCGAGTCGATCTTCGACGACACCTGGAACGCGACGCGCGTCGGAATGTTCGCCTTGATGAGACCGGTGATGACGTCGACGGATGGCCGCTGCGTCGCGAGGATCAGGTGGATGCCGGCCGCGCGCGCCTTCTGCGCGAGCCGCGCGATCAGCTCCTCGATCTTCTTGCCGGCGACCATCATCAGGTCGGCGAGCTCGTCGATGACGACGACGATCAGCGGCAGCGGCGCCAGCGGCTCGGGCGCATCGGGCGTCAGCGAGAACGGGTTGCCGAGCTTCTTGCCCTTCGCCTCGGTGTCGCGGATCTTCTGGTTGAAGCCGGCGAGATTGCGCACGCCGACGGCCGACATCAGCCGGTAGCGCTTTTCCATTTCGCCGACGCACCAGTTCAGCGCATTGGCCGCGAGCTTCATGTCGGTGACGACCGGCGCGAGCAGATGCGGAATCCCTTCGTAAACCGAAAGTTCGAGCATCTTCGGGTCGATCATGATCAGGCGCACTTCCTCTGGCGTCGCCTTGAACAGCAGCGAGCAGATCATCGCGTTGATCGCGACCGATTTGCCCGAGCCGGTCGTGCCGGCCACCAGCATGTGCGGCGCCTTCGCGAGATCGGCGACGACGGGATGGCCGGTGATGTCCTTGCCCATCGCAAGCGTGAGTCGCGAGTGCGAGTTCTGGTAGACGCTCGCCTCGAGAATTTCCGAGAGGCGGATCGTTTGGCGCTTCGCGTTCGGCAGTTCGAGGCCCATGCAGGTCTTGCCCGGAATCGTTTCGACCACGCGGATCGACGTGAGACCGAGACCGCGCGACAGGTCCTTCATCAGACCGACGATCTGGCTGCCGCGCACGCCGAGCGCCGGTTCGACTTCGAAGCGTGTGATGACCGGACCCGCCGATGCGCCGACCACCGTCACCGGCACCTTGAATTCCTGCAGGCGCTGCTCGATCAGCAGGCCGGTTTCGCGGAGCTTTTCATCCGGGATCGGTTCGACGTCGGCATCGGCGGGGGCGAGCAGATCGAGCGTCGGCAGTTCGACCATCGATGCGGCCGGCGCATGGAACTCGAAGCCGTTGACCGGCGCGTGGCCGGGCAGCGGCGGGCGGGCGGCGGGCTCGGCAGCGGGTTGGTCGGCGGATTGGACCTGCGGTTGCGGTGTTAGCGCGGGCGAAGACGACGGAGCGGGCGACGGAGCAGGCGACGGTTCGGCGGCCGGCGTGTTCGCGACAGGCGTTGCGCTTGCGCCGACCGAAGGCTCGATGCTGGTCGCCGGCGCGGCGAAGCCCGGGAAACGGACTACGTTCGAGACGACGGCCGGTGCAGTTGCCGGCATAGCGAGGTTCGCCGCACTCGTCGAAGTCGACGACGGCGAGTCGTTTGCGGGGGTGTTCACAGCGGGCAGGGCAGGGGCGTGCGACGTCGCGGGCTCACCTGACTGCGCACGTTCGCTCGCGAGTTCCGAGACTGTCGCGCCGGACCACGGCGGCACGCTTGCGCTCGACGGCGCGGCGGCCTCCGTCTGCGGCGAGTCCGCTGACGCGGCCGCGCGTTGAGCCGCGGCGGGGCCGAGCTTGCTCTCCCAAGGCACGAGCATCTTGTCGATGACGATTTCGGCTGCCGGAGCCAGCGCTCGCGGAGGCGTCGCGGTGTCGGCGGTGGCCGGTTCGACGGTTCGCGCGGATTCCTCCCTCTGCGATGCCGGGACGCTGGCGTTTGTCGCCGTCTGCGTCGAATCGTTTTGGACCGCCGGTGCGTCTTCTTGCGAAGCATCGTCCCGTAGGCTGGCTGCGAAGCGCTCGAATGGCGTCGCCGACGGCGACTCATGTTGCGGCGCGCTTGCGGCGGGTTCGGTGGCGGCAGACTCAGCCACAGCGGATGCCGATGGCTCGACAACCGCGGATTCGACAGCCGCAGCAACCACGTCGGCCACCGGCTCGATTGCAGTCGTCGTCTGCGGCGCAGCCGTAAGCGGCGCATGCATGACGGGCGGTTCGGTCGGCCATTGCGCAACCGCTTCGTTGCCGCCCTCGACCGACCTCTCGGACTCGGCCACCGCACGCTCAGCCGGCAACTCGACCGATGCGGTTTCTTGCTGCGACTGCGCCGGCGACACCATCCGCGCCGAACTCTCCACGCTCTGCGCCTGCGGCGCCGCAACCGTCTCGCCGTTTTCGACAGGTAGCACGTCCCGCTGCGCCGGTGGCACATCGAACGTCGTCGACGCACGTTCTGCATCGCCAATCTTCGTGCTATCGGCGCCACGGCTGCGCGCCAGGCTCACACCGGCCATGTCGGTCCAGCGCGCGGCGTTTTCCGCGATGCTGCGCAGCGTTTCCTCGACGCTCGCGGGCGGCGCGACCGTCGACGCATTCGTCGTCGTTCCAGTGAAGTTCGGTGTAGGCCGGCGCACGGTCGACGGCGAGGTGACGCTATTGGCGCGCGAAGCGGCCGGGAACGGTTGACGCGGCGTCGCGCCGCGATTGAGCGGTGCGCTGCCGTCGGCCGGACGTGGCAGCGACGACGGGCGGCTTGCGCGGCCCGCGGCATTCATCGATCCCGCTGTGATGCCGACACCGGCGCCCGAGGCGGCGGCGCGGCCCGCCATTGCCTGTGCCGCTCGCGCCGACACGCCGGCCGCGTTGGCGGCCGTCGCCGCCAACGCGGCACTGGAGCCGAACGACGCGGTCGCACGCTGATCTCCGACCGAGCGCCGCCCGACCTGCGCAGCACCATCACGAGCCGACATGCCCGATGCGGCCGATGCACCCGCCGCACCCAGCGATGCCGCCGCCGTCGCCGCGCGCGGCTCCGTCGTGCGTAGCCAGCCGGCCGGCGCGACCGGCTCGGTCGGCACGAATGGTGCGGCGGATCTGTCCGCAGCCTTGTCCGCATGCAGCGCCTGCGTTGCCGTCGACGTTGCCGGGCGCGGCGACGCGCTCGACCCCGTGCGTAGCACCGGCTCGGTCTGCTTGACCGGCCCCCGCGCCGCGTCAGCGGCCGCATCGGCTCGCCAGCTTGCGCCGGCGCCACGGGCGGAAGCGTCCTTGCTACCCGCGATGCCCGCCGCCGCGGTGCCGGCAGCAGCGGCGGAGCCCGCGCCGCGCCCGCTCGCGGGCGGACGCCACACCGTCGGCCGCGCGTAGCGACCCTTGTTATTGCGTGGCGCCATCGTGTTGGTAGCAGGCGACACATGCGACGGCGCGCCGTCGTCGACGCTGCGGTGGCGGCGCGCATCCTCGTCGCGCTTCGCGAGTCCCCGCGACAGACCGAGGCCGAACGCGCCGTCGGCCCAAACGGCGACGTCGCCCCAGCGGAAGTCGACGAGCCACGGCAGGCTGATCACGAGCAGCGCGAGCGCCGCGAGCGGCGTGCCGACATGGCCGAGCAGATGTCCAAGCCCCGCGGCGAGCGCATGACCGAAACCATTGATGCCGGCAATGCCGATCAGCGAGCCCTCGAGCGTGCAACTCGCGATCAGCACGCAGACGAAGCCGAGCCACAGCCGGATCGTGCCGGGGCCGCGCAGACCCGCGCCGCCCGGCAGCATCGACTTCACGAGGCGCCACAAAAGAGGAATGAACCAGACGGCCGACCCGCCGAACCAGCCGAAAACTACCGTGTGCATACCAGACATCTACGAATGACGGAGCGCGCGAGAAGCGCAATCCGTCGAGTTTAAACGGCGCAGCGCGCGGCTTCGAAGGCCGGCGCGAATCCCGAACGCGGCGCAAACTCGCATCATTTGTCGCTGCGATCGAACATCAGGGTGTCGCCGTTGTCGAGGATCAGCTGCATCTGCTGTGGCGCTCGCATCTGCACGCCGGTGCGATCGATGCGCTCGAGCGCGTCGAGGAACGGCTTCTCGATGTCGCCGCCCGGCGAGACGCACGCCATGCGTGTGCCGGCGAGGGAACCGAAGCTCAGCTTGCCGTCCTTCAGCGTGTACGAACCCATGAAGCGGTTGCAACCGGAAAAGCCGCTCGCGTGACGCCGGCCGCCTTCGGTCGACAACGTCAGCGTGAGCGGCTTCTGATCCTTCGACGGCACCGCGCGCGCCGTGCCGTCGGCGTTCTTCCACGAGCTCAGCACCCAGCTGGTGTCGTCGAGCAGTTGCGCGGCGGCGGGATTGAACGGATCAGGCGGCGGCGCCGACGAGTCCGGATGCTTCGGGATCGCGCAGGCACCGAGCAGCGCGGCGATGCTCAGCGCGGCGACGGCCGTGCGCAGGCACGGAATGATGCGCGCAAGAGGTCGCGGGCGGGAGCGGATGAGCATGGCGTCGTTCCTGTTCAAACTGGCGAAGGCGTAAGGGTAACGTACTAGGGTCTGTTTACATATGGAACGCACGTGCGTTGCCGCGAGAAGGGCCGCTCGCAAGGACTGCGACGCCGCGAATACTCGACGTATTCGCAAGGAGCATGACGCAGCGAGCGGCCCTTCTCGCGGCAACCCCAGTTCTGAATTTCATTCCAGGGGAATGCCCGCTATCGGCCGCATGGCGGCGTCGTGCGTCGCTCACGTGGCGCGGCCACGCAGCGCTCCTTACTCCTTGCCATGCGGCCGATAGCGGGCATTCGCACGTGCGTTCCATATGTAAACAGACCCTAAGCTTGTCGTGCGCGAGCGATGCTCGCGGTGACGTGATCGCGGCTGCGAACGTCGACGCGGCGGCACGGTTCCGCTCGACCGCCACGGCCTCGCGAGCGCACCCAAAGCGCACCCTGAGCGCCGCGCGGCAAGGGGCCCGCATGTTAACATCGCGGTCTGTCCAATCCCACCCTCATCCCGACTTTTATCTGGAGTTCCCATGCAGATCGGCCAACGGATCGGCACGCCCCTTTCTGAATCCGCGACGCGCGTGATGCTGCTCGGCGCCGGCGAACTCGGCAAGGAAGTGATCATCGCGCTGCAACGGCTGGGCGTCGAAGTGATCGCCGTCGACCGTTACCCGAACGCGCCGGGCCATCAGGTCGCGCATCGCGCGCATGTGATCGACATGACCGACCGCGCCGCGCTGCGCGCGCTGGTCGAGCAGGAGCGCCCGCATCTGATCGTCCCCGAAATCGAGGCGATCGCCACCGACGAGCTCGCCGCGATCGAAACCGAGGCGCTCGCCGAGGTGATCCCGACCGCGCGTGCCACCCAACTGACGATGAACCGCGAAGGCATCCGCCGCCTCGCTGCGGAAGAGCTTGGTCTACCGACCTCGCCGTACGCATTCGCCGATTCGCTCGACGAGCTGCGCGCGGGCATCGCGAAGGTCGGCTATCCGTGCGTCGTGAAACCGGTGATGTCGTCGTCGGGCAAGGGGCAGTCGGTGCTGCGCAGCGACGCCGACGTCGAACCCGCCTGGCAGTACGCGATGGCGGGCGGCCGCGTGAATTTCGGGCGCGTGATCGTCGAGGGTTTCATCGACTT
Source organism: Paraburkholderia sp. 31.1 (assembly GCF_014397645.1). Classification (NCBI taxonomy): domain Bacteria; kingdom Pseudomonadati; phylum Pseudomonadota; class Betaproteobacteria; order Burkholderiales; family Burkholderiaceae; genus Paraburkholderia; species Paraburkholderia sp. 31.1. Next base: position 125,966 of record NZ_VZQN01000009.1, on the reverse strand, counting down.
CGAATACGAAATCACGCAGCTCACCGTGCGCGCGATCGACCCGGCGAGCGGCGCGGTCGGCACGTACTTCTGCGATCCGATCGGCCACGTGCAGGTCGCGGGCGACTATGTCGAATCGTGGCAGCCGCAGCCGATGAGCCCGCTCGCGCTCGAGCGTTCGCGCGAGATCGCGCACAAGGTGACGGCGGCGCTCGGCGGCCGCGGCCTGTTTGGCGTGGAACTTTTCGTGCGCGGCGACGACGTATGGTTTTCGGAAGTCAGCCCGCGTCCGCACGACACGGGGCTCGTCACGCTGTGCTCGCAGCGCTTCTCGGAGTTCGAGCTGCATGCGCGCGCGATCCTCGGCCTGCCGGTCGATACGTCGCTGCGTGCGGCGGGCGCGTCGGCGGTGATCTACGGCGGTCGCGACGAGGCCGGCATCGCGTTCGAAGGCGTCGCGGCCGCACTTGCGGTGCCCAATGCGGATCTGCGCCTGTTCGGAAAGCCGGAAAGCTTCGTCAAACGTCGCATGGGCGTCGCGCTCGCGACCGGCGAGAACATCGGGGAAGCGCGCTCGCGTGCCAGGCAGGCGGCGGCCGCGGTGCGGCCGGTGTCGGCGAACTAACGGGCAGGCGGCGAGGCGCGGCGTAAAAGTGTGCGGGACGCACACGAAAGAGCCCACCGCATTCGTTTCTGGTTTATCGAAGCAAAGAGATCTAGAGGATCGTATGGCGCTTGAATCTCGCAGCAATCCATGGCGCGGCGCGCTTCGCCGGGTCGGCGCACTCGGCGTGGCGTTCGCGCTGAGCGCCGGCATCAGTGGCTGCGGGCTCGCGGCCGCGCCGTGCCGGATCGCTTCGGCGGGACTGAAGATCGTGCCGGTGGTCGGCCACGTCGCCGCTGCGCCGACCGATGCGTGTGCCGGCGTGATCGATCCTTGAAGCGTCGTCGAGCTGTCCGTGAATCGCCCATGAGCTGCCTGTGACTCGGCCGTGACTCGGCTGTGACCGGCGTCGCGGCCGGTGTTGCCCTCCCTGCCTGACCCCCGCAACAATCGAGGTATTCGATGAAGACATGGCGTGTTGCAATCCTCACGACAGCAGCATCGACGGTGGCCTGGCTGGCGGCATCTTCCGGCGGCGCATCGGCCGCGCCATTGCAATTCAAGCACATCGAGGGCAAGAACCACCAGACGCGCAAATACACCTGCGCGACCGGCAAGATCCTGCAAGTCACCTACTGGAACGCGCAGAACGGCCAGAGCTTCGCCATGCTGCCGGTGAAAGGCGCGTCGATGCTGTTCGTCAACACGATCTCGGCGTCCGGTGCGAAGTACCAGGCTGGCAGCTATACGTGGTGGACCAAGGGTCCGCGCGCCAACCTGTACGACCTGACGAGCGGCGAGAACGCGCCGCCGATTCTCTCCGACTGCGTGACCGTGATTCGCTGATTTGCTGATCGGCGGACACGTGCACCGCATGCGGCGGCTTCATCCCCGACCGCCGCCTGCTTCTTCTCGCGCCTGGCTTCCTGTCCCCCGCGCCGCCTCGTGCGCTCGCGCGCATCGTTTCCGTTCGAGTAGTAAGCTGTCCGGCATGGCGTTCGCCATGCCGTTTGCCATGCCGCGCGCGCGGAGCGGTGTTTCGCGCGCAGCCGTCGTTGTCGTCTTCGATTGTCCGTTCCCCGAGTCATCAAGCGAGCCCCTCAATGAAAGCATCGGACCTGTTCGTCAAATCGCTGGAAGCCGAAGGTGTCGAGTATGTGTTTGGCATCCCCGGTGAAGAAAATCTCGATCTGCTGGAGTCGCTGCGCCGCTCGAAAATCCGTCTGATCCTCACGCGCCACGAGCAGGCGGCCGGCTTCATGGCCGCCACCTACGGGCGGCTCACCGGCCGCACGGGAGTATGTCTGGCGACGCTCGGCCCCGGCGCGACCAACTTCGTGACCGCGGCCGCCTACGCGCAGCTGGGCGGCATGCCGATGCTGATGGTCACGGGCCAGAAGCCGATCAAGTCGAGCAAGCAGGGGCACTTCCAGATCGTCGACGTGGTGCGGATGATGGAGCCGCTCACCAAGTACACACGGCAGATCGTGTCGATCGGCAACATTCCTGCGACGGTGCGCGAGGCGGTGCGCCGCGCCGAGGAGGAGCGGCCCGGCGCCACCCACCTCGAATTGCCCGAGGACGTCGCGCACGAAGAGGGCGACGGCAAGCCGATTCCGAAGAGCTACAGCCGCCGTCCGGTCGCCGAGGAGAGAGCGGTCGCGCGCGCGGTCGAGGCGATCACCGCCGCGAAGCATCCGCTGCTGATGATCGGCGCGGGCGGCAACCGCAAAACCACCACGAAGATGCTGCGCGAGTTCGTCGACCAGATCGGCATTCCGTTTTTCACCACGCAGATGGGCAAGGGCGTGATCGACGAATCGCATCCGATGTGGCTCGGCAACGCGACGCTGTCCGACGGCGACTTCGTGCACCGCGCGATCGAGCTCGCGGACTGCATCGTCAACGTCGGTCACGACGTGATCGAAAAGCCGCCGTTTTTCATGCGCAGCGGCGAGGCGGGCGAGAAGACCGTGATCCACGTGAACTTCCTCGGCGCCGAAGTCGATCCGGTGTATTTCCCGCAGATCGAAGTGGTCGGCGATATCGCCAACGCGGTGTGGCAGCTCAAGGAGAGCCTGAAGACGCGTCAGGAGCATTGGGACTTCACGCGCTTCAAGGAGATCAAGGAGCACTTCGAGGCGCATCTGGTGAAGGGCCAGCACGACGATCGCTTCCCGATGTACCCGGTGCGGATCGTCAACGACGTGTACGAGACCACGCCGGTCGACGGCATCGTGTGTCTGGATAACGGCATGTACAAGATCTGGTTCGCGCGCTACTACCGCGCGCACGAGCCGAATTCGCTGCTGCTCGACAACGCGCTGGCGTCGATGGGCGCGGGGCTGCCGTCGGCGATCGCGAGCAAGATCGTGCATCCGGAGCGCAAGGTGATCGCCGTGTGCGGCGACGGCGGCTTCATGATGAACTCGCAGGAGCTCGAAACGGCGGTGCGGCTGAAGCTCGATCTGGTGATCCTGATTCTGCGCGACGACGCGTTCGGCATGATCCGCTGGAAGCAGGAGAACATGAACTTCCCGGACTACGGCATGACGCTTGCGAACCCGGATTTCGTCGCCTATGCGCAAAGTTATGGCGCGCAGGGGCATAGGATCGAGGCGGCCGAGCAGTTCGCGCCGCTGTTGCGCGAGTGCTTCGCGACGCCGGGCGTGCACGTGATCGACGTGCCGATCGACTATTCGGACAACGAGCGCGTGCTCAATCGCGAGATCAAGCGGCTGTCCGCGCGGCTTTGAGCATCCGTGCATCGAATCAAGGAGAACGCGACATGTTGCAGAAAACCTATCCGTACTACCTGGCCAACGAGCCGGTGGCCGCCAACACCGACCTCGAAGTCACCGACAAATTCAGCGGCGAAGTCGCCACGCGCGTCGCAATGGCCGACGCGGCCGCGATCGACAAGGCGATCGGCCACGCAGTCGATGCGATGCCCGCCATGCGCGCCTACCCGCCGTTCAAGCGCCAGGCGGTGCTCGAACATTGCGTCAAGCGCTTTCGCGAGCGCTACGATGAACTCGCGCTCGCGCTGTGCATCGAGGCGGGCAAGCCGATCAACGATTCGAAGGGCGAAGTCACGCGCCTGATCGATACGTTCAAGGTCGCCGCGGAGGAGAGCGTGCGGATCGACGGCGAGATCATCAATCTGCAGATTTCGCCGCGCGCGAACGGGTATCACGGCTATGTGAAGCGCGTGCCGATCGGGCCGTGCTCGTTCATCTCGCCGTTCAATTTTCCGTTGAACCTGACCGCCCACAAGGTCGCGCCGGCGATCGCGGCCGGCGTGCCGTTCGTGCTGAAACCGGCGAGCCGCACACCGGTCGGTGCGCTGATCATGGGCGAAATTCTCGCGGAAACCGATCTGCCGAAGGGCGCGTTCTCGATTTTGCCCGCGCATCGCGACGGCGCCGACCTGTTCACGACCGACGAGCGCTTCAAGCTGCTGTCGTTCACCGGGTCGCCCGCGGTCGGCTGGGAGTTGAAGCGCAAAGCCGGCAAGAAGAAGGTGATTCTGGAGCTGGGCGGCAACGCGGCGGCGATCGTCGACGCTGACCAGGGCGGCAAGCTCGACTACGTGGTCGACCGGCTCGCGTTCGGCGCGTTCTATCAGTCGGGGCAGAGCTGCATCGGCGTGCAGCGGATTCTCGCGCACACGAGCGTCTACGACGCGCTGCGCGAGAAGCTGATCGCGAAGACGAAGTCGCTCGTGATGGGCGATCCGAAGAACGAAAAGACCTTCGTCGGGCCGATGATCTCCGAATCGGAAGCGAAGCGGCTCGCTGGCTGGATGGAGGGGGCGGTGCAGGCGGGCGCGCAGATCGTCGCGGGCGGCAAGGTCGACGGCGCGATGTTCGAGGCGACGCTGCTGGAAGGCGTGAAGCGCGACACCGATCTGTATCGCAAGGAGGCGTTCGGGCCGGTTGCGATACTCGAGCGCTTCGATGATTTCGAGGCGGCGCTCGCGCAGGTCAACGACAGCGACTTCGGCCTGCAGGCCGGCGTGTTCACCGATTCGCTCGCGCATGCGCATCGCGCGTGGGATGCGCTCGAAGTGGGCGGCGTCGTGATCAACGACGTGCCGTCGTTCCGCGTCGACAACATGCCGTATGGCGGCGTCAAGGATTCGGGGCTCGGGCGCGAGGGCGTGCGCTACGCGATCGAGGACATGACCGAGATGCGGCTGATGGTGATGCGCGAGACGTGGTGAGGGGCGATCCGACGTGAGCGGGGGCGGGCGACCGTTCGCAATGGGGCCAGTGCGGGCGCCGGGACGGCTGACGAACGCCGCGCGCCGCCCGCCGAAGGGCCCGGCTGTCACGCCACTGTCGTCTGTGCGCACTACGCTGCGACCGAGGCAACGGCCGCGAGCCGCCGGCCGGCCAGCCGTCACGAGCGTTTTTGCTGAAGTGCTACAATACTCGGCTTTCGGCGGATGCTTCCGCCAGCCGGAGCCGGCCGCATTATCCGAACTCAGACGGGTCTCGCGCGGAACGACGTGGCTCCGCCTTCATCCTGATGCCCTCAGCGGTCCCGACCGCTGCCGCGCGCATCGCGCCACGCGCCTTTTTAGCGAAAGCCACCATGTCCGACACAGCCGTCACGCCCAGTACCGAGACTTTTGATCAATTCGGCCTCGCGCCCGACATCCTGAAGGCCATCAAGGAATCGGGCTACACGTCGCCCACGCCGATCCAGGCGCAGGCGATCCCGGTCGTGCTGGCGGGCCGTGACGTGATGGGCGCCGCGCAGACCGGCACCGGCAAGACCGCGAGCTTCTCGCTGCCGATCATCCAGCGCCTGCTGCCGCAGGCCAGTACGAGCGCGTCGCCGGCGCGCCATCCGGTCCGCGCGCTGATCCTCACGCCGACCCGCGAACTGGCCGACCAGGTCGCCGCGAACGTGCAGGCCTACGCGAAGCACACGGCGCTGCGCAGCGCGGTCGTGTTCGGTGGCGTCGACATGAATCCGCAGTCCGAGCAGCTGCGCCGCGGCGTCGAAATCCTGATCGCGACGCCGGGTCGTCTGCTCGATCACGTGCAGCAGAAAACCGCGAACCTGGGCCAGGTGCAGATGCTCGTGCTCGACGAAGCCGACCGCATGCTCGACATGGGCTTCCTGCCCGACCTGCAGCGCATCCTGAACCTGCTGCCGAAAGAGCGCCAGACGCTGCTCTTTTCCGCGACGTTCTCGGGCGAAATCAAGAAGCTCGCCGCGACGTATCTGCGCAACCCGCAGACCATCGAAGTCGCGCGCAGCAACTCGACCGCGACCAATGTCACGCAGATCGTCTACGAAGTCGCCGAGGGCGACAAGACCGGCGCGGTCGTGCAGCTGATTCGCGAGCGTGGCCTGAAGCAGGTGCTCGTGTTCTGCAACAGCAAGATCGGCGCGAGCCGGCTCGCGCGCAGTCTCGAACGCGACGGCGTGGTCGCGACCGCGATTCACGGCGACCGCACGCAGAGCGAGCGCATGCAGGCGCTCGATGCGTTCAAGCGCGGCGAAGTCGAGGCGCTCGTCGCGACGGATGTCGCCGCGCGCGGTCTCGACATCGTCGAACTGCCGACCGTGATCAACTTCGACCTGCCGTTCAACGCCGAAGACTACGTGCACCGGATCGGCCGCACGGGCCGCGCGGGTGCATCGGGCGACGCGCTGTCGCTGTGCAGCCCGAACGAGCGCAAGCAACTGGCCGACATCGAGAAGCTGATCAAGCGTCCGCTCGACTTGCAGCGCCTGACCGTCGAGGCGCCGGTGCGCCATCATCACGAGGACCGTCCGCCGCGCCGCGAGCGCAGCGAATCGCGCGACGAGCGCAGCCGCCGTCGCACGGGCGGGGCGTCGGGTTCGTATGACCGTGCGCATCATCATCGCGCGCAACCGGTCGACGATTTCTTCCTGAAGCCGTACGAGCCGTCGCCGGCATCGGTGCGCAAGATCGAGGAGACGGCCGCGTCGAACTCCGCGCCGCAAAAGACGGCGCCGAAGCGGCCACTGGCCGCGTTGCTCGGTGGCTTCGGAATGCCGAGGAAGACGCCTTCGTCGTCGTAAGACGGGCTGTCGGGTTCAGAGCTCGGGGTGCAACGCCTCGAGCGTAAAAACGGTGGGGCCGCGCGGTTCGATGTCTCGGAAAACGCAGCAGGCTTCACGCGTGCGCATCATCGGGATGCGCGAATGTTCATCCGTTTTGCCCAGGCCGCGGTCGCGGCGCAGTAGAACTGCTCCAGCGTCGTGGGCGGCTCGCTTCCCAACTTCAGTCCCAGATGCCGTGCCGCCGCGCCTAGTGCTTCGAGCGGCTTGTCGCCATCGAGCGCGGTCGCGCCGTTCTGCTTGCTCAGTTTCTCGCCGTGCTCGTTCGTGACGACCGGCACATGCAGATACTCGGGCGTTGCCACACCCAGACAACGCTGCAGATAAATCTGCCGCGCCGTCGAATCCATCAGATCCGCGCCGCGCACGATGTGCGTGATGCCCGCGTCCGCATCGTCCACCACCACCGCCAGCTGATATGCCCACTGATCGTCCGCTCGGCGCAGCACGAAATCGCCGACCTCGGTCGCGAGATTTTGCGTCTGCGGACCCTGCCAGCGGTCGTCGAACGTGATCACGGCGGGCTCGCCGTCGGGCACGCGCAGGCGCCACGCGCGCGCCGGCTTGCCATGCAGACCCGTGCGGCAGGTGCCGGGGTAGGCGAGTGTAGTGTTGCGCGCGTGCGCGTGCAACAGCGAATCGGCGATTTCCTTGCGCGTGCAGCCGCACGGATAGACGAGACCGGTCGATTTCAACTGCTCCAGCGCGTGCTGATAGCGCGCCATGCGCTGGCTTTGCCAGACCGGCGTTTCGTCCGCGCGCATGCCGAAGCGTTCGAGGGTCGCGAGGATGTCCTCGGCGGCACCCGGCACCGTGCGCGGTCCGTCGATATCTTCGACGCGCACGAGCCACGCGCCGCGCTGCGCGCGCGCGTCGAGCCAGCTCGCGAGCGCGCTGACCAGCGAGCCGAAATGCAGCGGGCCGGTCGGCGACGGCGCGAAGCGTCCGCGATAGGTCATGGTTTGGGGACGACAGGTGAGGCGCCCGCGTCACGGAGCCCCCCGGCTGTCATTACGCGGCGCACGCGGCCTTGCTGTCCGGATGGCACGCCGGACAGGTCTTGCCCGCGACGTACAACGGCGATTGCTGTTGCTCGGGCGTGACCACCGCGCGGCAGCCGAAGCATTGCGCGGTCGCGGTCGGTTCGAGTTGCGGATTCAGCGCGGTGCGGTAGTCGAACACGAAGCAGTCGCCGTGATAATGCGCGCCGCCCACTTCCTCGAAGTATTTGAGGATGCCGCCTTCGAGCTGGTACACGTTCTCGATGCCGACCTCCTTCATATGGATCGCGGCCTTCTCGCAGCGGATGCCGCCCGTGCAGAACGACACCACCGTCTTGTCTTGGAGATCGGCACGGTTGTTCTCGATTACCTCGGGGAATTCGCTGAACTTCGTGATCCGATAGTCGAGCGCGTTCTCGAACGTGCCGACGTCGACTTCGAACGCGTTGCGCGTGTCGAGCATCACGACCGGACGGCCTTCGTCGTCGTGACCGCGGTCGAGCCAGGTCTTCAGCGTCGGCGCGTCGACGAACGGTGCGCGGCCGAGCTCGGGGCGGATCGCCGGCTTTTTCATCGTGATGATTTCGCGCTTGAGCTTGACCAGCATGCGCGTGAAGGGCTGCTTGTCCGACAGGCTTTCCTTGAACTGCAGATTCGCGAACTTGCCTTCGAACAGCGCGTCGTGGCGAATGTAGTCGATGAATGCGTCGGTGTTCTCGCGCGTGCCGGCGATGAACAGGTTGATGCCTTCCGGCGCGAGCAGGATGGTGCCGCGCAGGCCGAGCGCATTGCAGCGTTCGGTGACGAACGGGCGCCAGGCGGCGGTGTCTTCGATGGTCGCGAATTGATACGCGGCGAGATTGACGATACTCATGTGTGTTCTGCGGTAAAGATGGCCGGCGTGGCGAGGGGCGGCGGGATGTGCCGCCGCTGTTGCGCCCCGTATGAGACCCGGGGTTTGACGCGCGGGTTCGCGCGCGTTTGCCGTGCGTTTGCCGCGCGTTTGCCGGTTAAATGGCCACGTCGAGAGAGGCGAAACCCCTATTATCCCTCAACCCGGCATTTTCCCCGACCTGGCCGAATGGCTAACGAGTTGCGCTAGCGCAAACAGCGCTCGCTCCGACCTCGTCCTGGCCGGATGGCCAACGCGCCGTTTTGACTGAAATCCGCGGAAGGGTGGAGTTACAATGTCGCCCATGTCAGATCCCCGCTTCGTTCATCTCCGCGTTCACTCCGAATTCTCGATTGCCGACGGCATCGTGCGTCTCGACGACATCGTCGCGGCGGCGGCCAAAGACGGTCAGGGCGCGCTCGCGCTTACCGACCTCGGCAACGCGTTCGGCCTCGTCCGTTTCTACCAGGAAGCGCGTGGCAAAGGGATCAAACCCATTGCCGGCTGCGACGTCTGGATCACCAATCCTGACGACCGCGACAAGCCTTCCCGCCTGCTGCTGCTGGTCAAGGACCGCCGCGGTTACCTGAACCTCTGCGAATTGCTCAGCAAGGCCTCGCTGACGAACCAGTATCGCGGCCGCGCGGAAATCGAAGCCGGCTGGCTCGAATCCGGTCTGGGCGAAGGGCTGCTCGCGCTGTCGGGCGCGCAGCAGGGCGACATCGGTCTCGCGCTGGCGGCCGGCAACGAAGAGGCGGCGAAGCGCCACGCGCAGCATTGGGCGAAGGTGTTCCCGGGCGGCTTCTATATCGAGCTGCAGCGCTATGGCCAGCCTGGCGGCGAGCAGTACGTGCAGCAGGCGGTCGCGCTCGCGGCATCGCTGAAACTGCCGGTCGTCGCGACGCACCCGATGCAGTTCATGACGCCGGACGACTTCACCGCGCACGAAGCGCGCGTGTGTATTTCCGAAGGCGACATTCTCGCGAATCCGCGTCGCCAGAAGCGCTTCACGGCCGAGCAGTATTTCCGCACGCAACAGGAAATGGCCACGCTGTTCGCGGACATTCCTTCGGCGCTGGCGAACACGGTGCAGATCGCCAAGCGCTGCAATCTGACGCTCGAACTCGGCAAGCCGAAGCTGCCGCTCTTTCCGACGCCCGACGGCATGTCGCTCGACGACTACCTGGTGCAGCTGTCGAAAGAGGGCCTCGAAAAGCGGCTCGAACAGTTGTATCCGGACGAGGCCGAGCGCGACGCGCAGCGCCCGACGTACTACCAGCGCCTCGAATTCGAGTGCGGCACGATCATCAAGATGGGCTTTCCGGGCTACTTCCTGATCGTCGCGGACTTCATCAACTGGGCCAAGAACAACGGCGTGCCGGTCGGGCCGGGCCGGGGTTCGGGCGCGGGTTCGCTGGTCGCCTATGCGCTCGGCGTGACCGATCTCGATCCGCTGCGCTACAACCTGCTGTTCGAGCGTTTCCTGAATCCGGAGCGGGTGTCGATGCCCGACTTCGATATCGACTTCTGCCAGCACGGCCGCGATCGCGTGATCCAGTACGTGAAGGAGAAATACGGTGCGAACGCGGTGTCGCAGATCGCGACGTTCGGCACGATGGCGGCGAAGGCGGCGGTGCGCGACATCGGCCGCGTGCTCGATCTCGGCTACATGTTCACGGACGGCATCGCGAAGTTGATCCCGTTCAAGCCGGGCAAGCACGTGACGATCGCCGACGCGATGAAGGAAGAGCCGCTGTTGCAGGAGCGCTTCGACAACGAAGACGAAGTGCACCAGCTGCTCGAACTCGCGCAGCGCGTCGAAGGCTTGACGCGTAACGTCGGCATGCACGCGGGCGGCGTGCTGATCGCGCCGGGCAAGCTGACCGATTTCTGCCCCTTGTACACGCAGGGCGACGAAAGCGGCGTCGTCAGCCAGTACGACAAGGACGACGTCGAAGCAGTCGGCCTCGTGAAGTTCGACTTTCTGGGCCTGACCACGCTGACCATTCTGGATTGGGCCGAGCGCTACATCCGCCGCCTCGATCCGTCGAAGCAGGACTGGTCGCTCGCCCAGGTGCCGCTCGACGACCCGGCGTCGTTCTCGATCCTGAAGAAAGCGAATACGGTCGCCGTGTTCCAGCTGGAAAGCCGCGGCATGCAGGGCATGCTGAAGGACGCGCAGCCCGACCGCTTCGAAGACATCATCGCGCTCGTCGCGTTGTACCGCCCGGGTCCGATGGACCTGATCCCGAGCTTCTGTGCGCGTAAGCACGGCCGCGAGGTGGTGGAATATCCGGACCCGCGCGTCGAACCTGTTCTGAAAGAGACCTACGGCATCATGGTCTACCAGGAGCAGGTGATGCAGATGGCGCAGATCATCGGCGGCTACTCGCTGGGCGGTGCCGACCTGCTGCGTCGCGCGATGGGTAAGAAAAAGCCCGAGGAAATGGCCAAGCACCGCGAAATTTTCGCGGAAGGCGCGGCCACCAACGGCCTCACGCGCGAGAAGTCCGACGAAATCTTCGACCTGATGGAGAAGTTCGCGGGCTACGGCTTCAACAAGTCGCACGCGGCCGCCTACGCGCTGCTTGCGTACTACACCGCGTGGCTGAAGGCGCACCATCCGGCCGAATTCATGGCGGCCAACCTGTCGCTCGCGATGGACGACACGGACAAGGTCAAGATCCTGTTCGAAGACTGCCTCGCGAACAAGATGGCCGTGCTGCCGCCGGACGTGAACCTGTCCGCGTATCGCTTCGAGCCGGTCGCCGAAGCCGACGGCAAGCGCTCGCGCACGATCCGCTACGGTCTCGGCGCGATCAAGGGCAGCGGCCAGAACGCGATCGAAGAAATCCTGCGCGCACGCGAGGAAGGCCGCTTCATCGACATCTTCGATTTCTGCAACCGCGTCGATCGGCGCATCGTCAATCGTCGCACGATCGAGGCGCTGATTCGCGCCGGCGCGTTCGACACGCTGCATCTGAACCGCGCGCAGCTGATCGCGTCGGTGTCGCTCGCGATGGAAGCGGCCGAGCAGGCGGCGGCCAATGCGCTGCAGGCCGGCCTGTTCGACATGGGCGACGCGCCGTCGCAAGGCCACGAACTCGTCGACGAACCGGAGTGGCCGGAAAAGCGCAAGCTGCAGGAAGAGAAGGCCGCGCTCGGTTTCTACCTGTCGGGCCATCTGTTCGATGCATACAAGGACGAAGTGCGTCGCTTCGTGCGCCAGAAGATCGGCGAGCTGAAGGAAGGGCGCGACAAGCTGGTCGCGGGCGTGATCGTGTCGCTGCGCACGCAGATGACCCAGCGCGGCAAGATGCTGATCGCGCTGCTCGACGACGGCACCGGCCAGTGCGAAGTGACGGTGTTCAACGAGGTCTTCGAAGAGCACAAGCAGTTGTTCAAGGAAGACGAGCTGCTGGTCGTGCAGGGCCAGGCGCGCAACGACGCGTTCACGGGCGGCATCCGCTTCACGGTCGAAACGGTGATGGATCTCGGCCGCGCGCGCTGCCGTTACGCGGACTCGCTGAAGGTGCAGATGAACGGCAACGCGGACGCGCAGGCATTGCGCCGGGTGCTCGAAGCGCACACCGCCGGCAAGGCCGAGCCGTCCGCCACAGCCGCACCGGCGGCCGCGCCGCGCGGCAATGGCGGTGGGCGTGGCGGCTTCGGTGGCGACGGCGGCCGTCAGCGTCAAGCGGTGCAGATTCCGAACGGGCTCGCGGTGCAGGTCGTTTATCGCAGCGAGCATGCGCAAGGCGAAATGCGTCTGGGCGACGCGTGGCGCGTGAAGCCGACCGATGAACTGCTCGCCGCGCTGCGCGGCGAGTTTGCGGGAAGCTCGATCGAAATCGTGTATTGAGCGCGGTCCGCGGTATGGATGGGCCAGTGCCGCGTGTACCGGCTAGCCTTACCGCCCGCCCGTTTTTTCCAGGCGCGCCAGCTTCAGAAACCGGTAGTACACCGTCTCCGCATTGAACAGCGCGATCATCAGCCCGGTGCGGCCATCCAGAAAACCGCGCCGCAGCAGATAAGTCCGCACGAACGCCCACAGGCCGCGCCCGAGCGCGAGTCGAATGCTGCCTTTCTGCCCGGCCTCGTAACGCTGCCGCGCGCCGGCCGTCGAATACGCGTCGAGCTTGCGCAGCACACCCTCGTAGTCCTCGTACGAGTAGTGCATCAGCTTGCCGGTCAGGCGTTGCGCGGGCGTGTCGAACACGAGGCGCTCGTGCACGAGGTCGTCGGAGAAGCGCGCGGTGCCGCTTTTGAAGAGGCGCGGAATCCAGTCCGGATACCAGCCGCTGTGATGGACCCAGTGGCCGCAGAAACTCGACAGACGGTCCACCGCATAGACGTCGGCGGCGGGCGCGGCGAGCGTCGCGCGAATCGATGCGGCAAGTTCCGGCGTGACGATTTCGTCGGCGTCGAGCGAGAGGATCCAGTTGGTGGTCAGTGCATCGACCGCGCGGTTCTTTTGCGGGCCGAAGCCCGGCCAGTCCGTCTGTTCGATGACACGAGCGCCGTGCGCGCGGGCGATGTCGGCGGTGCCGTCGGTGCTGCCGCCGTCGATCACGACGATCTGGTCGGCAAAGGCCACGGCCTGCAGGCATTCGGCCAGCCGCGCCGCCGCGTTCCGGGTGATGATGGCAACGCCAAGAGTGGTTTCTTGCATACCTGAGTTGCGTGGAGGACGAAGTGACGGAGCGGGTCGCGACCCGGCAATCGAGCAGCGAGTATACACATCTCATCCGTCCCCACACCACGGCACCGATCCGCCAGGCGTTGCGCGGATGCCGTCGCGCGCCGAGCGCCGGCCGTCATCTGCAACCGATTACAATGCTCTTTTTTGATGTTTCACGCGGCCGTCCGATCATGCGCCGCGTGCTCGCCGTTCCGCATTTCCAGAGGATTCCTTGAGCGCGAAGCCAACGTTAAGCAAACCCATGGGTGCAGGCGATGCGTCGTCGCCGGCCGTCGTCCTGCGGCGCCTGTGGCCTTTCATCAAGCCGCTGCTGTGGGTCGGGGTCGGCGCGATCATCGCGATGGCGGTGAGCGCCGGCACCGACGCCGCCATTCCCGCGCTGCTCAAGCCGCTGCTCGACAAGGGCTTCGGCTCGCACGCAGTCGACAAGACCAAGTGGCTCGTGCCGATCGCGGTGATCGGCCTCGCGCTGATTCGCGGCGTGTCACAGTACGCGTCCGGCTATCTGCTCGCGTACGTGTCGAACAAGATCCTGCTCGAGCTGCGTCTGAAGATGTTCGACCGCATGATCCACACGAGCGTCGCGTTCTTCCAGCGCGAAACCGCAAGCACGGTGATCAACGCGATCGTCTTCGAGGTCAATCAGATCCTGAACGTGCTGCTGAGCGTGATGGTCACGCTCGTGCGCGACTCGCTGACGGTGATCTTCCTGCTCGGCTATCTGTTCTATCTGAACTGGCGCCTGACGTTGATCGTCGCGGTGCTGCTGCCAGGCATCGGCTGGCTGGTCGGCAAGATCAATCGCCGGCTGCGGCGACTGAACCGCGAGCATCAGCTGCTCACCAACGAGCTGTCGTATATCGTCGAAGAAACGGTGGGCGGCTACAAGGTCGTCAAGGTGCATAACGGCGAGCAATACGAGACGGACCGCTTCACCGCGATGAGCCGGCGCCTGCGCGGCTACGCGATGCGCATGACGGTGTCCGGTGGCCTCGCGCAGCCGTTGACGCAGTTCCTGGCGTCGATCGCGCTCGCGGTCGTGATCACGATCGCGGTGGTGCAGTCGTCGTCGGATCAGACGACGGTCGGCGGCTTCGTCGCGTTCGTCACGTCGATGCTCCTGATCATCTCGCCGCTCAAGCATCTGATGGACGTGAACCAGCCGTTGCAGCGCGGCATGACCGCGGCCGAGCTGATCTTCGGCCTGATCGACGAGCCGGCCGAGCCGGAAGGCGGCGGCAAGCCGCTCGCTCACGCGCGCGGCGAGGTCGAGTTCCGCGACGTGTCGTTCATCTACGGCACGAACTCCACGCACAACCGCCATACGCTCGACCAGGTGTCGTTCAAGATCGCGCCGGGCGAGATGGTCGCGCTCGCGGGGCCGTCGGGCAGCGGCAAGACCACGCTGGTGAATCTGTTGCCGCGCTTCTTCGATCCGACCGGCGGCGCGATTCTGGTCGACGGCGTCGCGCTGCCCGAGTACGACCTGCACGCGCTGCGCAGCCAGATCGCGATGGTGAGCCAGGACGTCGTGCTGTTCAACGACACCATCGCGCACAACGTCGCGTACGGTCAGGAAGTCGATGCGGAGAAGGTCAAGGCGGCGTTGCGCGCGGCGAACCTGTGGGACACCGTGCAGGCGATGCCGCAGGGCATCGAGACGCTCGTCGGCGACAACGGCATGATGCTGTCGGGCGGCCAACGCCAGCGTCTCGCGATCGCGCGCGCGATCTACAAGAACGCGCCGATCCTGATTCTCGACGAAGCGACGTCGGCGCTCGATTCCGAGTCCGAGCGCCACGTGCAGGCGGCGCTCGAAACGCTGATGAAAGGCCGCACCACGCTCGTGATCGCGCACCGCCTGTCGACGATCGAGCGCGCCGACCGCATCCTCGTGATGGAGGCGGGGCGGATCGTCGAGCGCGGCAGCCATCGCGAGCTGCTCGAGCACGACGGCTTGTACGCCCATCTGCATCGCATCCAGTTTCAGCAAAGCCCGGTTTGATCCGGCACATTGCGAACGGCGGGCGCGGGCCGGTGTTGCGTTTAAGTCTCAATTTATTGCGCTTTTTCGGCGCTAATCGCATGCTGGCGGGCAATCACGGTCCGCCTCGCGGAAATCGACTGCCCATGTCTCACGACGACCCGAGCAAGCCGCTCGTCTCCATCGCGCTCGCGACGTACAACGGCCGCACTTATCTGCCCGAGCTGCTGGCTTCGCTCGAAGGGCAGAGCTGGCCCCATCTCGAAGTCGTGGTATCCGACGACGCCTCCTGCGACGGCACCCGCGAACTGCTCGCGTCCCATACGGGACGCGTGCCGGTGCGGCTCGTCGGCGATGGCACGCGGGCCGGCATCGTCGGCAATTTCGAGCGCGCGCTCGCCGGCTGCCGCGGCGACTACATCGCGCTCGCCGACCAGGACGACGTCTGGGCGCCCGAGAAGGTCACCGATCTGATGCGCGAGCTGCGGCGCGTGGAAAGCGCGGGCGACGCCGCCGCGACGCCGGCGCTCGCGTTCTGCGACATCGAGCTCGTCGACTCGACGCTGTGCTGTATGTCACGCTCGCTGTTCGATATCACCGCGAAGTCGCGCTGCGCGACGCGACTGCGCGATTTTCTGCTGAGCAACCATGTGCCCGGCTGCGCGATGCTCGTCAATCGCGCGACGCTCGAACGTGCGCTGCCGTTCCCGCCCGGCATCGTGATGCACGACTGGTGGCTCGCGATGGTGGTCGCGTCGTTCGGCGAGATTCGCCACGTCGCGGCGCCGCACCTGAAGTATCGGCAGCATGACGGCAACGCGGTCGGCGCGAGCGCGACCAACGAGCGCGGCGCGGCGCGCGACGAATGCGGCGCCGAGGCGGCACGACGGCGCGGCGCGAGCCGGCAGCGGCAGATCGAAGCCATCGCGGATCAGGTGCGGGTGTTCGCGCGACGCTTCGGCGCCGAGCTGCCCGTCGATGCGCGTCACGACATGTATGCGTTTTCGCGCGGTGTCGCGAGCTGGCGCGGCGCATTCGAGTTC
The DNA here is from genome assembly GCF_014397645.1 of Paraburkholderia sp. 31.1. Lineage (NCBI taxonomy): Bacteria > Pseudomonadati > Pseudomonadota > Betaproteobacteria > Burkholderiales > Burkholderiaceae > Paraburkholderia > Paraburkholderia sp. 31.1. The sequence goes on along the minus strand of NZ_VZQN01000009.1, from coordinate 109,656 downwards.
GTGATGATCAGCCACACCGGCGAGACCTTCGTGCGCTCGGTGAAGATGTTGCGGCGCTTGCGCGCGAGCGTGCTGAGCTTCGGCGTCGAGGTGCGTAGGCCGAGTCTCGCGCGACGCTTGCGGCAGCGGCGGGGTGCGTCGCGCGGACTTTCCTGACCCATGTGGCGTCGCCAGGCACCGCGAGACCCTATCGTCGTCTTCAGGCCTTTCTGCCCCGCACGACCCGCTTGATCCAGATGCCCGGCGCGTAGACCATCGGGCAACTCGCATACAGGAACATCCGAATCCGCAGCCCGAGCTTCACGCCGGCGCTGCGCGTCACCAGCCCGAGGCGTTCGCCGACGCTGCCCGCTTCGAACATCGCATGGATGAACTGCTCGCGCGCAAGCTTCGGCGCCATCGCCGCGCGCATGCGTTCGCCCACACCGGCGATCTGAGCGTCGCGCTGCAGTTGCGCGAGCTCCGCGAGTCCGTAGCGATTGCTTTGGCGCATCCGCGCGATCAGCTCGTCGACCGACTGGTAGCGACGCTTGCGCGAAAGTCCGCCGCGCCGATAGCGCACCAGCGGCTCGCGCAGACTGATCGCGCCGCCCGACAGGATCGCGCGCAGCACCATGATCTGATCCTCGGCCGCGGCGCCCGGCAGCATCGGCCCGAAGCGCTCGATCAGGCGTCGCGACCACGTATGTGCCGCGCCGATCAGCCATGGACGCTCGACGAGCCAGTCGTCGAAGCTGCGATAGCGATCGAGCTCGGTCGGGCTCACGCGCTCGTGCACGTGACCCGCTTCGTCCATGTCGGCGAGATCGGTGGCGATCAGGTCGGGCCGGCGCCCATGCGCGAGCCAGCAGTCGACGACGCGCTCGCAGCGCGCGGGCGCCGACATGTCGTCGCCGGCGGCGACGAACAGCAGTTCGCCGTGCGCGAGCTGCGCGAGTTGCGACAGGTGCGCGCTGATGCCCTGGTTCACGGTATTGCGCCGTGCGATCACGCGATGCGGGCCCGCGTAGCCGGCGAGCGCCGCTTCGATCGCGGCGTAGGTGGCGTCGCTGGATGCGTCGTCGGAGACGATGATTTCGAGCGGCTCGTAGGTTTGCGCGAGCGCGCTGCGCACGGCGTCGCCGATCTGCTCTGCCTGGTTGTAGGCGATCAGCAGCATCGAGACGAGCGGGCGGGTGGTGTCGGCGGTTGCGGCGGACGGCGGGCTATCGGTCATGGAGTCGGGACGAAGGCGATTGGCCTAGATTCTAGCCGCTGACGGCCGCGCCGCGCGACGCACGCGGCAAACCCGGGCACCCCGAGCTGAGCCCGGCGAAACCCATCCTTTACAATTGCCGCTGCCCCGAAACTGCGCACCCACGGCCTCGCCCGCGCGTGCGCCTCACCGAGACCGATCCTTGTCAGAGCCAACCCGCGACGCAGCCCTCGACCCGAACCGCCGCCCCCTCACCGACATCGCGCTGACCGCCCAGGCGCTGAAGAACAGCGGTGGCGCCGAGCGTTACACGCGCGACGTGATCGCCGGCCTGCATCGCATGGGTTTGCGCCCGACGCTGTTCGCGCGCGAGATCGACCGCGCGCTGCCCGAGGCCGCGTGGATCGATGCGCAGCCGCTCGACGTACGCTGGGCGCCGCGCAAGCTGCGCAACCTCGCGTTCGACTGGCGTCTGAAGCAGCGGTTGAAGCGGCATCGTCCGGCGTGCGTGTTCTCGATCAATCACTCGACGCATGCCGACGTCGCGTTGTGCGGCGGCACGCATCCGGGTTCGCTCGAAGCCGCGGGCCGCGCGCCGCGCCGCAGCGACGAATGGCAGATCGAGCTCGAGCGGCGCGTCTACACGCGGGCGCGCTCGATCGTCGCGCATTCGCAATTGATGAGCCGCGAGTTGCAGCGTTTTTATGACGTGCCGGCCGCGCGGATCGACGTGCTCTATCCGCCGGTCGAGACCGCACGCTTCAGGCCGCTCGACCCCGCCGCGCGCGCGGCCGTGCGCCGCCAGCTCGGCGTGCCCGACGATCGCGTGATGTTCGTGTTCTCGTCGACGAGTCACGAGCGCAAGGGCTATCCGCTGCTCGAAGCGTTTTTCTCGCGCACGACGCTGCCGGTCTGCCTCGTCGTCGCGGGACGCCCGGTGCCGAAAACCGGCGACACAATTCGTTACGCGGGTTACAGCAAGGAGATCGAAAAACTGTTCGCGGCCGCCGATTTCACGGTCGTCGCGTCGGCGTACGAGCCGTTCGGGCTCGTCGGCGTGGAGTCGGTGATGTGCGGCACGCCGCTCGTGATCGCCGACAACGTCGGCTCGGCGGAGACGGTGACCGGTGCCGCGAAGATCGAGTTCTCGCGGCAGACTGCGGGCGGTTTCGAGCGCGCGATCGAGCAGGCGGTCGAGCGCGTGAAGAGCGGCGCCGCGCGCATCGCGACGCCGCGCGACAGCCTCGTGTACGACCCGAGCGTCGACGCGCACGTCGCGGCGCTTTACGAGGTGTTCACGCGGGGATGAGGGCGGCGCTCCGCGCTCGGGTTGCCGCTTCTCGTCAAATCAAAATCAATCGCGCGGCTGCGTCTCGCGCACGAGCGCGGCTGGCGCCGGCGTGGTCCGCGCTTCGCTTCGCAACTCGCGCTTGCGTGCATCGATCACCGCCAGCAGCGTCGCCACCAGCGAGGCGAGCAGCACCGCCACCATCATCGGCACCAGCACGTCGATAGTGAGCCCGAAGATCACCGTGCTCGCCGCGACCGCGAGACCCGCGTACGACGCGGCGCGAATCGCCGGATCGGTCGCATGCCGGTGTCGCCAGAAATACATCGTGATCCCGTAGTAGAACAGCAACAGGCAGATCACGCCGACCGCGCCCATCTCGGCGAGCGTCGAGAAAAAGTCGCTATGCGCGCGCTCGTTGACGATCTCGGCCTTCACTTCGCCGCGCTTCGCCATCACGCCGAGCTCGTCGACCAGATGGCCTTTGCCGACGCCCCACACCGGATGCCGCTCGAACATCATCCGCGACGCGTTCCACAGTTGCAGGCGCAGGCCGGTGGCCGTGTCGTCCTCGCCCTTGCGCATCATCGACACGTCGTTCGGCACCTCGGCAAAGCGCTTCTGAACCCGTTCGGTCGACAACAGACCGCCCGCCCCGATCACGATGACGAGCGTCGCGATCAGCAGGCGCTTCTTGTGCGTGAACCAGTGGTACTGCATGCCGAGCAGCACGACGAACACCGGCACGGCGACCCAGCCGCCGCGCGAGCCCGACAGAAACGATGCATAGCCGCCCGACACCAGCGCGAGCACGCGCGGCACCAGCACGCGCCAGTCGCGCGGATTGTCCCAGCCAAGCGTGAACACCGACAGGAACCCGAGCAGCAGCGCGGTATCGCCGAACGGAATCGCGTTCGTGTACGAGTTGTTCAGGCGGTTCGCGTCGGTCCAGCCGCCGGGCGGCTGATCGATGAACGCCCATGCGCCGACCGCGAGCGCGCCGGCCGCGCAGCCCCAGCCGATCAAGCGCAGATTGCGCGACGGCAATTGCCGCAGCAGCAGGAACACCAGAAGCGCGAGCACGAAACGCGACGCATTGTCGAACTCGCGTGGCAGCCAGTAGCCGAGCACCAACTGCTGCGCGCCGATCCCGACGACGAACGCGAGCATGCCGATCGTGAACCAGCGGTAGGTCCGCAACGCGGAGAAATAGCCCGGCATGCGCCGGTTGACGATGGCCGCGCCGAGCGCGAGCGCGACGAGCGCGAAAAAGCAGTAGCCGGTGCCGCCGCGCCACATCAGATTGACGGCGGGCGCGAGAAACAGCAGAGCCGACGTGAGCCAGACCAGACTGGAAGCAAAAATCATAGGTCTACGTTATCGATGAAAACACTACCGTTCCGGTGGTGAAATTGCAGGGGGTGCCGGACCATTTGAGTTTCTCAAGACGGTAGAGCGATCCGGATTATAACCATGCGCTTCCTTGCGAAATGCTTGCTGCCGAACGCGGGGAGGTTCCGCTGGTCCGCGGCATGCGGGTGAGGCGGGCGGGGCGGCGTCTGTCGTGCGAGCAGGCGGGGGCGGTACAATCGCGCGACATTCATGGCCGGGGCGCGGCGCATGCCGCGCCCCGCGCCCAGCTCAACGGACCGACTCGATGTTCTCAATCATCATCCCGACCTGGAACAACCTGCCTTATCTGCGCCTCGTGATCAAAAGCCTGCGCCGTCATTCGACGTATCCGCACCAGCTCATCGTGCACGTGAACGACGGTTCGGACGGCACGCTCGCGTGGGTGCGCGACGAGGGCATCGAGCACACGGCGTCGCCCGGCAATATCGGCATCTGTCATGCGGTCAATATCGCGGCGGCGCGCGCGACGCAGGACTACATCGTCTACATGAACGACGACATGTACTGCTGCCCCGGCTGGGACGACGCGCTCGTCAAGCGTCTCGCGCAGATGCCGGCCGACAACCTGTTCATGTTGTCGGGCACGATGATCGAGCCGGTCGATTCGGGCAATCCATGCGTGGTCGTGCGCGACTTCGGCCGCGACGCGCAGGCGTTTCGCGCCGACGAGCTGGTCGCCGCCGCGGCCGGTCTCGTGCGCGCCGACTGGCGCGGCGCGACGTGGCCGCCGACGCTCGTGCATCGGGACTGGTGGTTCAAGGTGGGCGGCTACAGCAGCGAACTGAGCCCCGGCATGAGCAGCGACAACGATTTCTCGATGAAGCTGTGGGACGCGGGCTGCCGCGTGTTCGTCGGCGTCGGCGACAGTCTCGTCTATCACTTCCAGCAGAAGAGCACCGGCAAGATCGTGAAGAACGACGGGCGTCGCCAGTTCCTCAACAAGTGGGGGATGACGCAGGCGACCTTCGACCGCTATTACCTGCGCCGCGGCACCGCCATCGACGGCGCGCTCGCGGTCAGCGAGCCCGAGCGCACCGGCCGGCTGCGCCGTGCGCTGCTGAAGTCGCGCATCAAGCGCGCGTTGGGCTGACGGGCGTCGAGCCGAAAACGGCTGCTTGACGCGCTGCGTGTGTCAAACGCCGCGCGTTACGAGCGGCAGCACCGTCAGATCCGGATGCGTGCCGTCGACGATGCTGCGTCCCACGTGCACCGCTTCGGAGAGCGCGTCGGCCAGGCTCGCGAAGCTCTCCTCGCCGTCCGCGTGAAACGGCACCGCATGGCCGGGAAGCTGGGGGTTGGCGCCCGGATGGCAGACGTAGCCTAGATACGTGTAGCGGCTGTTTTTCGCGGCCGCATCGGTGGCATGCGCCGGGTCGGGCGGATCCTTCGCGACAGGTGACACGTGTATCTCGAAGCCCTCGTATTGCACCGTCTGCCAGCTTGCGGTTTGGTCGGCCATGACCGCCTCCGTCTGGGTCTGTCCTGTCCAAAAGTCTAGGTGATTTGCCGCCAAAACGCGCGGGCGGCCGGCTACGGCCAAACCATGACGGCTTCGACCATGGAGGCGCTCTTGCGAAGTAAGTTGATGAAGCGCATTCGGCTGACATCGGCGAGGTTTGATAATCAGCCTGCAGTTGGAAGGATTTACGGTTTATTTTTGAAAATAGGCGGTCTGCGAGATTGCGTCCGCCAGAACGCTCCGGCTGGTTCTCCTCGGATAAAATATTGCGCTTTGCCTAAATCCGACTTCGCTCATGTGGTTCAAAAACCTTCAGCTGCACCGTCTGCCCGCGCCGTGGTCCGTTAACCCTGAACAGATGCAGAAGTGGCTCGCGCCGTACGCGTTCGCGCCCGGCCAGAGCATCGAGATGCAGGCCCAAGGCTGGGCGCCCCCGCGCGACGGCGACTCGCTGGTCTACGCAATGAACGGTCAGATGCTGCTGACGTTCCGTGCCGAGAAGAAGCTGCTGCCCGCGTCGGTCGTCACCCAGGTCACGCGCGAGCGCGCGGCCGAGCTCGAGGAGCAGCAGGGCTTCAAGCCGGGCCGCAAGCAGATGCGCGATCTGAAGGAGCAGGTCACCGACGAGCTGCGGCCGCGCGCGTTCAGCATCCGCCGCGATACGCGCGTGTGGATCGATTGCACGAATGGCTGGCTCGTGATCGACGCGGCGTCGCAGGCGGTCGCCGACGATGTGCGCGGCCTGCTCGTGAAGTCAATCGACCAGTTGCCGCTGATGACGGTGCGCGTCGCGCAGTCGCCGGTCGCGGCGATGACCGGCTGGCTGCTCGACGGCGACGCGCCGGCGGGTTTCACGCTCGATCAGGACACCGAGCTGCGTTCGCCCGCCGAGGGCAACGCGACGGTGCGCTATGTCGGGCATGCGCTGGACGCCGAAGACATGCGCCGCCACATCGAGGCGGGCAAGCAATGCATGCGGCTTGCGATGACGTGGAACGATCGCGTGTCGTTCGTGCTGACGCCGTCGCTGACGATCAAGCGCGTCGCGCCGCTCGACGTGCTCAAGGAAGCGAGCGACCCGACCGCGCAGAACGACGACGAGCGCTTCGATTCCGACGTCGCGCTGATGACGGCCGAGCTCGACCGCATGCTGCGCGATCTGCTCGATGCGCTGGGCGGCGAGCAGGGCGAGCAAGGGTTCGCGTTGCCGCAGGCCGTCGCGGCCTGAGCGTCAGATTCTCGCGCTGTCGAGCGCTTCGACGACGGTCCAGTAAGGCGTGATCGAGCGCAAGCGGATCGGGTAGGTCCGCTGCAGCAGCGCGAGCGTCGCGTCGGTATCGGTGAGCTGATAGATGCCCGACACGCGCAGATCGGCGACGTCGGCGGCATAGCGCAATACGCCGGCGTGATAGCGCGCGAGTTCGTCGACGAGATCCGCGATACGCATGTTGTTCGCGTAGAGCAGGCCACGCGTCCACATCGCCTCGCGCGGGTCGAGCGCTTGCGGCGCCGCGACGCCGAAGCGTGTCAGCGTGCACCGTTGGCCTTGCGTCAGCACCAGCGCCGCGCCTGATGCCGGCCTCACCAGCGCGTCGCCGCGAAACGCGGCCACGCGTGTGAAACCATCCCCTTGCCTCACGCTGAACTGCGTGCCGCGCGCTTCGACGACGCCTTCGGCCGTCTGCACGAGCAAAGGCGCATGAGTCGTTCGGGCGCCCGGTGCGCCGCCAACATCGCTCACGGGCCGCACCATGATTTCCCCTCCGAGCAGATCGACGCGCCGAACCTTCGCCTCGAACGCGGCGTTGATCGCGCTCGCGCTGCCCAGCGTGATATGAGTGCCGTCCGCCAGCAGCACGTCGTCCAGTTCGCCAGTCGCGGTGTGGAATTCGGCGGTCCACATCTGCCACGGCAAGCGGCTCGCGAGCCAGCCCGCGGGCGCGGCGATCGCAAGCCCCCAGAGCGTTTTCAGCGCGCGCCGCCGTCCCTGCGACACGCCGGCAGCATCCGCGTCTTCGCGTAGCGCGGGGCCGACGTCCGCGGGCACGGCGCCGGTTTCGCGCCGTAATTGCTGCGCTCGCCGAAGCATTTGGTTAAAGATGCGGTACTCCGGACGCATTTGACAAATGTGATTTAAATTGAATTTAGCAGATCGGGATTTAACGATTTATATCTGTTAATAATGATTTGCGGCGGATATTCGGATCGAGTTCACAGCGAATTGACTCAATACCTTATCCTAAGCGGAAGCGTAGGCCCAGATTGCGTCAGGGCATGCAGATCCATTGTCATCGATACAAAAAATTTAGGCTATGTATGGATCGTTAATTTTCGTGAATTCTTAAGCAGAAATGCGGCTAATTGCGCTGCAATAGAACGTGGCATTTTTGTCACGAATTACAGCGTGCCGGGTTTAGCTGACGAGCGTGTAAATCTGATGAAACTCTTCGCATGCGCACGGCGCTGACGACGGTCTGCGCACAGCCGGCCACTCATGAACCCCGGTAAAACTCCGTGCGCTGCCGCACCTTCGATGCAGACGAAAAAACGACAGGCGTATCAAAGGCTTGCGGATTTTTCCGGGAAGTTATGCACAGATTTGCCAACAAAAACTGTGGGTAACTTCGAGCGTGTCGTCGCGCGTCGAAGCGCCGTTAGTCTTCGAGCGCCCACGCGCGCTTGCGGCGCTGCAGCGCCGAGCCGATCGATACCGCCGCGCCGATGCCGCCCATCGTCAGCGACAGCGCGACGATCAGTGGGCCGGTTTGGGTGCTCGCCGAGAACACGCCGACGAGCAGGCCGGCGAGCGGCTGCGTCAGGTTGTTCAGCAGAATCGCGACGCCGATGGTCTTGCCGTAGTCCTCGGGCGGGATGATCTGCAAACGCGCGCTGCGGATGTAGACGTTGAACATCTTGTCGAAGCCGACGATCAGCAGGAAGCCGAGCGCATAGCCCCACGGCGACGCGCTCGCGCCTGCGATCACGCCGCCCGCGCAGATCGTCACGAATGCGACGAGACCGAGCACGCGCGCCGGCCATCCGGCGCGCGCAACCGTCAGCAGCACCAGCACCGTGGCGAGCGCGCCGGCCGTTTGCAGACCGGCGTAGTAGCGGCTCGATTGCGCATGCAAACCCGTCACCATCGCCGCCGACGTCGCAAGCGTGACACCGATGACGAGGTTCTCCGCGGCCGCGAACATGATGACCTTCTTCAGGCCCGGCAGCGTCCACACGTGATCGAGCGCGATGCGCAGCGGCGTGGTCCAGTGGGCGGCGGGCGTGAGCGATCGGGCGGACACAGGCGAAGGCGCGCGAAAGCCGCTCAGTCGCTGCCAGACGAACAGTGCGGCGTCGGCGCACAGAAACAGCACGCCGGTCGCGGCGACCACCGATTCCCAATGCCACACACCGAGCAGCAACGCGGCGAGCATCGGCCCAAGCACGAAGCCGAGCTGATCGGCCAGTTGCGAATACGCGAGCACCTTCTGGATCTGCTGCGTGCTGAAGATCTGCGGCAGCATCACCTCGCGCGCGACGAGCCCTTGGCTCGTCAGCACGCCGCACGCGGCCGACAGCGCGATCAGCCAGCCGATGCCGCCGAACAGCGCATACGCGGCGATACCGCCGAAGCATGCGAGCGCACGCACCGCCTGGCTCAGCCGCATCAGGCGCAGCGGTGGAAAGCGATCGCAGAGCGCGCCGAAGAACGGGAACACGAGGTAGCGCGGCAGCGTTTCGATGAAAAACGCGAGCCCCGACCACGAGACCTGGCGCGTCGTTTGAAACACCACGAGCGGCACCAGAAAGAGCAGGATCTGATCGGCGAGACGCGCGATGAACAGCGAGCAGAAGAAGGCCTGATGGTTGACGCGCACCGTGGTTGTCTCGCCGTGTTGGGGTCGAGACCGATCCTATCAAAAGATCGCGCGGGCGAGGGGGGCGCCCGCTGGCCGCCGTCCTATTCGCCGCGATACGCCTGTTCGAGCGGCGCGATATCGAGCTTGACCATCTTCATCATCTGCGCCATCACGCGGCTTGCCTTGGCGCGATCCGGGTCGCGCAGCATCTGCAGCAGCACGTTGGGCGCGATCTGCCACGACACGCCGAAGCGGTCCCGCAGCCAGCCGCATGCCCACGGCTCGCCGCCGCCGTCGAGCAGCTTCGACCAGTAGCGATCGATTTCCTCCTGCGAGTCGCAGTGCACGAACAGCGAGATGGCCGGCGTGAATTTGTATTGCGGGCCACCGTTCAGCGCCATGAACTCCTGGCCTTCGATTTCGAAGGTGACGGCGACGACCTTGCCCGCCGGTCCTGGGCCGGCGTCCGTGGCGTGCAGCGTGGTGGCGATGCGCGACGCCGAAAACACCGACGTGTAGAACTCCACGGCTTCTTCCGCGTTGCCGTCGAACCACAGGCACGGCGCGATTTTCTGCATGACGTTGCTCCTTCGGGATTGGTGTCGGTGGGCGTGGGCGTGCGATTGCCCGACGCCCATCGGCCGCTCACTTCTTCTCTTGGGACGAACAGTCCATCGCGGCCATCGCCTGCTGGATTTCCTCGGCGCTCAGGTCGCGCTTGTGCGTCGCGAGCGACCAGTTGTGGCCGAACGGGTCCTTGACCTGGCCGTAGCGGTCGCCCCAGAACATGTCGGTGACGGGCATCGTGACGGTCGCGCCCGCGTCGACCGCCTGTTTGAAACTCGCGTCGACGTCCGGTACGTAGTGGTGAATCGTGACCGGCGTGCCCTTCAGCGTGTTCGGGCCGAAGCTTTGGTGCTCGGGCCATTCGTCGGTCAGCATCAGCATGGAGTCCCCGATTTTCAGGGTCGCGTGCATCACCTTGCCGTCGGGGCCCGGCAGACGGATCTGTTCGACGGCGTTGAAGGCTTTCGTGTAGAACGCGATCGCTTCGGCGGCGTTCTTGCAGATCAGGTACGGCGTGAGCGAGTGCATCCCGTCCGGGATCGGTTTGGCTGCGGCGCTGGACATGACGGTGACTCCTTGAAGTAACGGTTCCTCAGGGGAAAGATCGGCTGCATGAGCTGGGTCTTCAACGTTACGACGAGTTGGTCACCGTCGGATCGACACTCCGAAAAAAATATTTTCAGGCGCGGGGGAGGGCGGCCCGCCATTTATCCCGCCGGATTGTCCTCGTCCGCCGGCGGCGCGGACGACGGCGCCGTGCTGCCCACCGGCGCGCCGAGGATGCTGATCTGGAACGTGGGCGTCGCGGCGAGCGACTGCAGCGTCGCGTCCTCGGGGATGCGCTCGTCGAGCGGCAGGATCACCGAGCCGCCGATGACCGCGCGCCGGCTGTTGTCGGCCGGGCGCAGGCCCCACACGTCCTGATAGACGACGGGGACCGTGGCGCCGTTGCGCGTCGTGTTGCCGAGGTACAGCATCACGTGGCCGCCGATGTAGATCAGCGTGCGCAGCGGCACGCCATGCCGCGCCAGATAGTCGAGCCGTTCGGCGGGTGTCGACTCCGACAGATCGACCATGCGGCCGGCGCTCATCTGCGTCGACGAATGGCGCGGCAGCCACACGCCGAACGCGGCGAAGATGCTTTGCAGTTCCGACGAACAGTCGTTGTAGAGCCCGCTATTGCCCCAGCCGTACGGCCGGCCGATCAGCGCCTTCAACAGCATCGCGAGATGGCGCGGCGTCGCGGCGAGCGGCATCGGCGTGATCTGCGTGGCGTCGAGCGACGCGGTGCGGATCAGCGCGCGGCCGTCGACGTCGCGCGCGGGAACGAGGAGCTGGAGTGTGCCTGCATTGGTGCTGGTCGCGGCTGGCGATGCCGAGGCACCCGCCACCAGCGGCAGCATCGTCCCGGCCGGGGCAGCGAAGCGGAACACGCCGTGGCTGTCGTTGACCGCCGCCGACGCGACGATCACCGCCCCTAGCGACTTCCCGGCCGCCGCGCGCCATTGATCGATGAAACCATCGTCGGCGAACGCGACGCCGTCGCTGCGCACCCAGCCCTGCACGTCGGGCGTCTGCACGTAATGCCACGCGCCGTCGACGCTGCTACCGAGCACATAGAGCGGCGTGCCGGGTCGCACCGCCGAGATCTGCAGGTTGTCGAACGGATAACCCTCGCCGGCCAGGCGATGGTCGTAGAACGACGGATCGGTGGTAGGCAACTCGCGCACCATCAGGTTGCCGGTCGCGATCGCGCGCCGCTCGGGCTGATAGACCGGTGTTTGCGTGAACTGCGCGACGTTGATGTTGCGCGCGATCGCGTCGATCCACGCCTTGTCGTGCGGCCGGAAGTTTTCGCCGTAACCGATCACGCCGCCGCGCTTGCCGGTGTTGTCGAATCTGTCGATGCGGCGCTGTTGCAGTGCCGCAATGTCCTCGCCCTGCTCGCGAAACACGCGTGTCGTCACCCAGGCGGGATTCCACGGCGACGGCGCGTTCTCGCCCGTGCCGAAGTAGCGCGCGAACAGCGCGTCGAAATGTGCGCGCTGCTCGGCGGCGCTGAGAAACGGCCGATCGTAGTCGGGGCTGTTCGGATCGAGCCAGTGATCGACGTTCTGGTCGTAATGGGCGAGCGAAAACAGCGTGACGTTGTCGACGAACGCGTGCGTGCCGCGCGGCGGCGTTGGCGTGCTGCACGCGGCGAGCGTCGCGACGGCGACGCACAGCACGACGGCGCGGCAGGCACGGCGGGAGAGAACGGCGACGGGCATAAAGATTCGGCGTATGAGGTGCACGGCCAAGATGATACGGTGTCGGCGATGCGCACGGCGCATCGGATGTTGGGCGGGGACGCGCGCGGCTTCGATTACACTCGCTTTATCCGCCCACCCGCGCGTCGCCACGCGCGACAATCGCCAGGGAGTCCGCCATGAAAACCAGCGCACGCAATCAGTTCAGCGGCGAAGTCACCGACGTCAGGCACGGTGCAGTCAACGACGAAGTCACGCTGCGCACGCCGGACGGTCTCGAGGTCGTCGCGATCATCACGCACGGCAGCGCGAAGTCGCTCGGGCTGGCGACCGGCAAGCAGGCGTTTGCGCTCGTGAAGGCATCGTCGGTGATCGTAATGGTCGATGTCGCGAGGCAGCAGGTGTCGGCGCGCAACTGCATCGAAGGGACCGTCGCGGCGGTGACGAAGGGCGCCGTCAATTCGGAAGTGACGATCAGTGCCGGCAGCGCGCAGATCGCGGCGATCATCACGAACGACAGCGTCGAGCGCCTCGGCCTCGCGAGCGGCAAGGCGGCGACGGCGGTTTTCAAGGCGTCGAGCGTGATCATTGGGGTCGATCAGTAAAAGGCCCGGGCCTCTGGGACGGGTACTCAACGAGCTCTCACTGATCGCGGATGGCGCGAACGATGATCCCGTCCCATCCAAAAACAATCCTGTGAGCGTCCATCCGGAAGATCGCAAAACAATTGTCGCTATCTACGACAACGGTTGTAGCGGGCAACCCGGTTTCATTCACGCGAAGGTCGAACTGTTTCTTCAACGCCGAAAGCGTGTCAATTCGCTTGACGGTAAAACCTGTGTTGGGCTTGCAGGTTTCACTGTCGAAGCTCATGGATTGCGGCGTAATTGTCATCGTCATGCCGAGAATCCGTTTTGCTTCGGGGATGCCACCAGAAATATCGGCATAGTCAACTACATCGGTCACGACCCAATTGCCGATGAAATCATTAATCGTAGCGTGTGGTGGTGTTTGTGCCGCGCACACGCTTGCCGAGGCGGTCAGCGTGAGAGCCACATACGAAAAAAGCTTGTGGCCTGTCATTGCGCCGACTGCCGGAAGGGAGAAACCAAGGACGGAGAGTCGAGAACCGACGGGGACGGCGAGCGTAGACGCGCGGCGCGTGTCACAGCGTTCGACACCCGCGCGCGGGGATTGCGCTTGCTTTACACTTCACCCCTTACCGCTTGCCATCCCGCTCTGATCACGGACGCCGTCATGTTCGAAGTTTCCTCCACCTCGCATCTGCCCAAAGCCGCGCAATATGAAGAACTGGTCGCGCAGGCGCGCGCGCTGCTGGCCGGCGAAACGGACTGGATCGCCAACGCCGCGAATTTCTCGTCGTTCGTCTTTCATTCGTTGAGCGATCTGAACTGGGCCGGCTTTTACTTTCACGACGGCCGCGAACTGGTGGTCGGCCCGTTCCAGGGCAAGCCCGCGTGCGTGCGCATTGCGCTGGGCAAGGGCGTCTGCGGTACGGCCGCGCAAACCCGTCAGACCCAGGTCGTGCGCGACGTGCACGAGTTTCCCGGCCATATCGCATGCGATTCGGCGTCGCAATCGGAAATCGTCGTGCCGCTCGTCGCGCCCGACGGCACGCTGATTGGCGTGTGGGATGTCGATAGCCCGGTCGTCGCGCGCTTCGACGAGGAGGACGCGAAGGGCATGGAAGCGTTGTGCGCGGTGTTCATCGAGGCAGCGCTGCCGCGCGGCGTGTAGCGTCGCCGGTCCGCTCCGGTTCGGCCAGCAAGTCGCGTACCGCGACCTGCAACGGAGGGGCAGGAACGCATCACGCGTCGGCGCGATGTTCGCGAAGGCGCACGCGGACCCGACCCGCACGCCGATGTTGGCCGCGTTGGGCACGTGGGCCAGGTCGCCGGATGCGTCGTTGGCTGGCCGCAATCTGCACCAGAGGGCGCAGGCTGTGTTGGAGCAGACGGGGTGTGACGTGGCGGCTTAGAGGTTAGGGCTTGAGGTATGACAGACGGCCTCGACGCGATTGCCAGCCGGGTCGACCAGAAATGCCGCGTAATAGTCGCGGTGATAGTGAGGCCTCAAGCTAGGCTCTCCCTGGGATTTGCCACCAGCCGAGAGTCCTGCTTTGATGAATGCATCGACGTGATCTCGGGACGGCGCTTTAAAGCAACAGCAGCCGAGCCGGACTTCGAGGTCACGGCCCACTGGCTCACGCAGTTCGGCCCGATCGCGACCGTTGAGCAGATTGCGCGACTGGCCGCCGAGGGCGTGACCGTCAAAGCGTCCCATGGGCGCTACTTCGCCGGTCTGAGTCTGCGCAACCTCTGGCGGCGCACGCTCGACCAGCAGGCCGAGGCGCGGTTCGACGACGACGACCCGCTCAGGCAGGCGCAGATCGACAACCTGTGCAGCCGCACGCGGATTAACGATCTCGAACTGTCGAAACTCGAGGGCGAACTGATGCCGGTTGCGCAGCACGCCGAACAGGTGGCGGATCTCGCGAAGTATTTCGCGACGTTTCTGGATTGGCGCTCTTCAATGCGCTTTTTATTTTCCCGCAGCGTACAGCTTGAGTTGATACTCCGCAGCGTCGTACGACACCCCACACTCGCGGGCAACGTCGACCGCGCTCATGCCGACTACAAGGTGTTTCGGGACCAGCAGTTCTCCCTGAAACGCTTTGGCCTGCCATTCCGGATCTTCATACGACTTGAGTTCGCCTCCGAAATGACTGTGCAAGGCGGGCGATCGAGCGTGCAACAGGTAGTGCCCCGCTTCGTGCGCAACTGTCCCGCGATCCCGGCCTTCATCTGCATATGCCCGGTCGTAAATGTCCTCGCGGATCTTGATGCAGACTGAATCGCCATCCCGTTCGGTTAGCCCATGCGAGTCGCCAAGCTCATCATATTCCGCCACTTCGAAGCGGTATTTCTTATCCAGGCGCGGAAACGCATGTTCGACCAGTTGAAGCACAGGGAACCATAACCTGCCTTCCAGGCCCAACGACCGCCGAAGATTGTGGGCAACCACCCTGATTTCGGCGCGCTTCATCGGCAAAGCGCGGAAGGCATGCATCATTTATCTCCCTTCGGCTTGAACAAGAACATGTTCTGTTTCAACTGCGAAAGCTCTTCGTCGGACAGTTCATTGAAGCGGCGAGCAAGCGCCACGGCAACGCCACGCCGGTCTGCCGACTGTCCGTCCAGGTCGATCGTGACGCTTCGTTGCGATTCGTCGATCGCTTTCCGAAGCTTCAATGCTTCTTTCTTCGGAAGGGCGTACATCAAAGACAGTTTTGTGCCCCATTCGGCCGGAACGCTCTTCTTGCCAGTTTCCACGGCCGACAGGAACGCCGATGTAACCAGCAGCTTTTCCGCCATGTCCTTGAGCAGCTCCGAGTGCTGGTGCCGCAAGCTACGGACAAACTCCCCAAACGCAGTAGTCGTGATTTCCCCCTCGCGACCACGTGAAATAACCTCATGAGGTTATTTCGTCAACCCCCACCGGTTAACGCGTGCCGACTGAGATATACGGCTCGTTAGGCCCCACCCAGGCCATATCCCAAAAACCCAGCGCGGCAATCATCTGCTAGGTTTACGCCGTCACACGGATAGAGACCATCGTATGCCCTGGAACTCGCTAGAAATTCCGCTGGAGTGCAGCTGGCAGTGCACGCTGCATGCCGCCAGCCAGTATCACAGCATGGAGCGAGAACGGCGCAGCAGCCTGTTTTGGGATCGAGATAGCAGCCGCTCGCGAGGCTGGTCGTCGTTCATGAGGGACGACAGGCGGGACGAAGAAGACGCGCGCAGGCAGCTTGAACAGGACCGGCGGGATTTCGACAGGTATTTCCGGCCACGCCTGGACCTGCGGACGATCACGGGCGGTCAGGCTCTACGCGAAATCCAGATCTATGTCAGGGATGCGCTGGGTCTCTCGCACTGGAACCTGCCGACCGACAACGCAAGTATCGAGCGCGTTCTCAGGCAGGCGGTGAAAGATGGGCGGCTCGTCCCGGTGGTCCACCGTGACCGGCGTTCCGCGCTGGGGCGTGTGTACAGCCCCACCCCTGCACCGCTGCGCTGGCCGTCATCAGGGGGTGGAGGTGGAACCTACTGGAGCCGCTCACCCAATCTGTTCCCGCCCGGCATCACCTCATTCAACGGCGAGCCGGTCCTGTCAGGCCCGTACGATCCGGCCACGTGGGAATCGCGACTGGTCGCCGCGCGCGCTGCGATGGGCGGCAGTAGCAGCGGCGGCGCCCTGCTTGGGGTAGTCGAGGCCGTGGCCGGTGCACTTGTCGGCGGCAACGCGGACATGGGCGAAGGTGACGGTGTGGCCGAGGGGTTCGCTGAATCGGCCGCGGGTACATCGACGCCGTTCAGCGGTGCGCATCCGTTCGAGTACGGCGACGACGCTGTGTCCGGTGATTCCTTCGATCTTGCGGGCAACCTGACGCCTAACAAGGGCGCGGCCGGCAGCTGGTACACGAACCCCGGCAGTGGCCAAATGCGGATGTACGGGCAAGACGGTTTTCCAGTCGTTGATTTGATTTCGACCACGACCACGGGCAAGGCATCCCGCATGCCCACAACTGGGAGGACGCGGGCGGCCCCTTTCCCATTCGTGGGCCCGGTGTGCGGTTTTCGCCGCTACCGTGAACGCCGGTAGCCGACCATCCTGCAAGCAATCACACCCTTTCCTACCTTTGCCACTCATGAAAACCAGACATAGCTATCACGACGCCGAGCTGGTCGGCTGCGCATATTCGCGCACGGATTCCACCGTGCTGCTCAGCTTCGAATGCGCGGACGGCGCTGTGCCGAAACTGTTGTTCTCCGGAGTCTCGGCCGTACGCGTCAACGATTTCTGCCAGCAGAACGTGGTGTCGCGCCTGCTCATTTCGACGTCGCATGCGTTCGCGTCCGACGAGATTCGCACCTATGCAAATTGGGCAAACAGCCAGCACGACTATCGCGCAGCGATGACGGACGAGAAGGCGCAGACGATCGATGCAGCCATTGCTGCAAAAAAGTCCATCCTGTTCGTACTGGAGCCGTCCGTCGGTGCGGAAGTCGTCGCGGTGTGCCACGGGGTTCAGGAGATTGATTGACCTCCCTCGCGTCGCGAGAGGGAGGCGCTGCTTCGAACCGGGGAAATCCCGCTTCTAAAGATCAAGCGCGCCGCCGGCCGGGTCCAAAACCGCTTCGATGCCATCACACATTGACCGATACGAAGGAGTAAGCGATGTCTCTGCTGAAAAGCCGCATTACCGCGACCGACAGGAAGCTCGACGAACTGAAGCAGACCCGCAAGGTCGCTGACAAAGCGCGCCGCCAGGCGCACAAGCAGACGAAGGCGGACCGCGAGCGCAAGGTGCAGCTCGTCGGCGAAGCGGTTCTGCGGCGCGTGGATCGCGGCGAGTGGGCTGAGGCTGAATTCAGGCAGATGATGGACGATGCGCTATCCCGGCCCGCTGACCGGGCGCTGTTCGATCTGGATTGAACGAGACACGGCGAGGCATGGCGGCAGCGCGTCGCTGTGCGCCCTATGATATAAGCGACACCGTTACGTCAGAGGCAAACCGTCATGAATCGGGATCGGCTAGCGACGGCTCGGCGCGAGGCCGTAAGACGCATTGCGTATAGCCTTGCCGACAGCGGCAACTATGCAGACTGTCAGGCGGTTGAAAAAGCGCTTCGCGCCCGTTATGGCGTGCTTAATTCCCGCCAGCTGCTTGCCAATCCGATCGTGCGTGCCACAATTGATCAACGCTGCGACGCCGCGCGGCCGAAACATCACGCAGCATGACGAGCAACGAATGCAGACCTAACCGGCAGCCCATGGCCGCATGGAGCGCCTATGTCCTTGCCGCGACCCTTTTATCGTTGATCGCTATTGGCGCGATTCTGCTCGATGGGTGGACATCACTGGGCGAATGTCGATAGAGCGTCATCAGTACAGGAAGGGCTCGCCGGAGCGATCCGTGCGGGCCTTTCTTTTCTGAGTTCGAATTCTGACGGTCACGGGAACGGCCCGTTGATCCTCGTTCAGCATTTGGCGATTACATCAACACAATGTCGTACTGCTCCTGACTCAAATTCGACTCCACCTGCAACGACACCGGCTTGCCGATGAAATCGATCAGCATCGCCAGATGCTGCGACTCTTCCTCGAGAAACAGATCGATCACCTGCTGCGAAGCGACCACGCGAAACTCGCGCGGATTGAACTGCCGCGACTCGCGCAAAATCTCCCGCAACACGTCATAGCACACCGTGCGCGCAGTCTTCACTTGCCCCTTGCCCTGGCAAATCGGGCAAGGCTCGCACAGCACATGCGCGAGCGACTCACGCGTACGCTTGCGCGTCATCTCGACGAGCCCGAGTTGCGAGAAACCATTGACGGTCACCCGCGTGCGATCGCGCGACAACGCCTTCTTCAATTCGCCTAGCACCTGGTCGCGATGCTCGACGTTTTCCATATCGATGAAATCGATGATGATCACGCCGCCAAGATTCCTTAGCCGCAGTTGCCGCGCGATGGTATGCGCGGCTTCGAGGTTGGTCTTGAAGATCGTGTCGTCGAAGTTGCGCGCGCCGACGTAGCCGCCGGTGTTCACATCGATCGTCGTCATCGCCTCGGTCTGGTCGATCACGAGGTAGCCGCCCGACTTCAGATCCACGCGACGCGATAGCGCGCGCTGAATCTCGGCCTCGATGTTGTACAGATCGAACAGCGGCCGCTCGCCGGTGTAGTGGTGCAGCTTCGACGATACCGCCGGTGTGAACTCGGCCGCGAAATCGGCGAGCATCTGATGCGTCTCGCGCGAATCGACCTGGATGCGCGACGTTTCATCGTTGACGAAATCACGCAGCACGCGCTGCGCGAGATTCAGATCCTGGTAGAGCAGGCTGGTGGGCGGCATGCGCTGCCCCTGCGACAGAATCGTCGCCCACGTCTTGCGCAGATACGCGACGTCGGCTGCGAGCTCTTCGCTCGTCGCATCCTCGGCGATCGTGCGCACGATGTAGCCGCCTTTCTCGTCGGCGGGCAGCACGGCGGTCAGACGCGCACGCACGGCCTCGCGCTCGGCTTCGCTTTCGATTTTCTGCGAGATGCCGATGTGCGGCTCCTGCGGCAGATACACGAGCGTGCGCCCGGCGATGCTCACTTGCGTGGACAGCCGCGCGCCCTTGGTGCCGATCGGGTCCTTGACGACCTGCACCATCAGCGTCTGACCTTCGAAGACGATCTTTTCGATCGGCTGATGCGGTGTTTGATGTTGCGCTTCGCCGGCGATGCGCGGATGCCAGATGTCGGCGACATGAAGAAACGCGGCGCGTTCGAGGCCGATGTCGATGAACGCCGATTGCATGCCGGGCAGCACGCGCACGACCTTGCCGAGATAGACATTGCCGACGCGGCCGCGCGACAGCGTTCGTTCGACATGAAGTTCCTGGACGGCGCCCTGTTGAACGAGCGCGACGCGCGTTTCCTGCGGCGTGACATTGATCAGGATTTCTTCATTCATGGTGTTGTTCTAGAAGTCGATGCGCGCTGCACGCAGGAGGGCAGCGGTTTCAAAAAGCGGCAAACCCATAATACCCGAATAGGACCCGTCTATATGCTCGATAAACTCCGCCGCGCGTCCCTGCACGCCATACGCCCCCGCCTTGCCGAGCGGCTCACCGCTCGCCGCGTAGCGACGCAACGCGTCTGCGTGCACTGCAGCAAAACGCACCTTCGAGACCGACAACGCCGCGGGCAGCAGCGCGCCGTTGGCATCGATCACGGCGAGCGCGGTCAGCACTTCGTGCGAGCGGCCCGCGAGACGTGTGAGCATGGCGACCGCATCGCCGGCATCGATGGGCTTGCCGAGAATCGCGTCGTCGATCGTGACGGTGGTGTCGGCGACGAGTATCGGCCGCACCACGTGACCGCCGTCGAGGAGCCGCGCGCGGGCCGCTTGCGCCTTCGCGATGCACACGCGCTGCACGTAGTCGCGCGCGTGTTCGCCGGGCCGTTCGGCTTCGAGCGCTTCGGCGTCTTCATCGGGGCGCGGCAGCAGCAATTCGAAACGCACGCCGAGCTGTTGCAGCAGCTCCTGGCGGCGCGGACTTTGCGAGGCGAGGTAGACGAACGGATGCAGCGAAGCGGAGGGCGTGGGCATGTACGGGTCTCGATGAAGCGGGAAACGGATGGCGCGGGGTGGTGAACGCGGGTGGGCGTGGAAGAGTGAGCGGGCGAGGTTGACCCGGTGATCCAATCGATGCGCTGCATCCACTAGCGGCATCGATGCACGGCGCGTCGGGCGCATCATCGCACGAAGCGGCGGCAATACGCTCAAGCGTATGGAGCTGAGCGCCCGCGACGCGTCAGCAGCAACGAATCGTTGCCAGGCGTCGCCGCGCGAGGCTCCAGCACCTACGCGCGATGATACGGATGATTTTGCGTGATGGTCCACGCCCGATAAAGCTGTTCGGCCAGCAGCACGCGCACCATCGCGTGCGGCAGCGTGAGGCTCGACACGCGCAGCATCATATCGGCGCGTGCCTTCAGCTCGGGATCGAGCCCGTCCGCGCCGCCGATCAGAAAGGCCACGTCGCGGCCGTCTTGCTGCCAGCCCGGCAACGCGCCCGCGAGCTGCATCGTGGTCCAGTCCTTGCCGCGTTCGTCGAGCGCGACGATGCGTGCGGTCTTCGGCAACGCGGCTTCGATCTTCTGCCGTTCGGCGGCCATCACGCTTTCGGCCGAACGGCCCGACGAGCGCTGCTCCGGTTTGATCTCGCGCAGTTCGATGCGCAACTCCGGCGGCATGCGTTTCGCGTATTCGTCGAAGCCGGTCGCGATCCAGTCCGGCATCTTGTGGCCGACGGCGAGGATATGCAGTTTCATCGCGAGGACAGTAGCGCTGTGCCCGACACGGCCCGCTTACTTGCGGCGCGCCGTGGTCTTGCGCGCGGGCTTCGCGGCCGGCGCTTCCTCGTCTTCCTCGTCGTCGGGCTCGCTTGCGCGCGCGCCGCCGAACGGATTCGGCGTCGACAGCTTGATGCGCACCGGCTTGTCGCCCCAGATTTCCTCGAGGTTGTAGTACTGGCGCAGCGCCGGCTGCAGGATGTGCACGATCGCGTCGCCGCAATCGACCAGCACCCATTCGCCGATATCCTCGCCCTCGGTGCTGATGATCTCGCCGCCGGCTTCCTTCACGCCTTCGCGCACGCTCGACGCGAGCGCCTTGGTTTGCCGGTTCGACGTGCCGCTCGCGACGATCACGCGATCGAACAGCGAGGTCAGGTGGCTGGTGTTGAACACTTTGATGTCTTGCGCCTTGACGTCTTCGAGAGAGTCGACGATTACGCGTTGCAGTTTGCGAATATCCATGGAGTTACCGGTGGTACAGATGATGTTGAAGAATATAGTCCCACACCGCGGCGGGGACGTGACTCGCGGCCCGATCCTGGCTTGTGCCGCCCGCACCCGCGTGGGCGAGCCGCTGGTTGACCTGCTCGCGCAGATGCGCGCGAATGTCGGTGGCCGATACGTTGAACGCGAGCGTCGTGTCGATCAGCAGATGGCCGCAGGGTGTGGCCTGCAGCACGTCGGCGCGCGCACGGCGCGCGGCGATTTCCTTGGCGACCGCGGGGGCGACCGACGCGAGGTCGAAGCCGGGCCGCGTGGCCGCGCCGATATGCGCGAGCTCGAACAGGCGCCGCCAGTCGCGCCATGTGTCGAGATGCACCAGTTGATCCGCGCCGATCAGCAGCGTGATCGATGCGTCGTCGCCTTCGCGCTCGCGCCAGCATTGCAGCGTCTCGACCGTGTAGGTCGCGCCATCGTGCTCGATTTCGTCGGTCGCGACGCGTACCGTCACGCCGGGGATCGCGAGCGACGCGGCCGCCGCGCGCGTCATCGCGAGCCGATGTTCGGCGGGCGACACGTCGGCTTTCTGCCACGGCTGGCCGGCCGGCAGCAGCACCAGTTCGGTCAGCCGCAGCACGTCGGCGAACCGCCGCGCCAGCGCGAGGTGGCCGTCGTGGATCGGGTCGAAAGTGCCGCCCAGCAGACCGATCCGGCGAGGCAGGGCGACAGGGTGAGCGTTTGGTTTCAGGTGAGGGTCCTTTGTCGTGACCGTAAGCGAGACAGGTGGCGCGTCACACCCACTCGCGCGGCACGAGGAAATCGCTGTACAAACGCGCTTCCGGCGTGCCCGGCTCGGGGTGCCAGTCGTAGCGCCAGTTCGCCACGGGCGGCATCGACATCAGGATCGATTCGGTGCGTCCGCCGCTCTGCAGCCCAAACAGTGTGCCACGGTCGAAGACCAGATTGAACTCGACGTAGCGGCCGCGCCGGTAGGCCTGGAACGCGCGCTCGGCTTCGCCGTACGGCGTGTCGCGGCGCCGCTCGATGATCGGCAGGTACGCCTCGAGAAAGCCTTCGCCGACGCTTTTGAGCATCGCGAACGATTGCTCGAAGCCCGGCGCCGAGAAATCGTCGAAGAAAATCCCGCCAATGCCGCGCGGCTCGTTGCGGTGCTTCAGGAAGAAGTACTCGTCGCACCAGCGCTTGAAGCGCGGGTACAGGTCCGCGCCGTACGGCGCGAGCGCGTCGCGACACACCTGATGGAACTGCCGGGCGTCCTCTTCGTAGCCGTAGTAGGGCGTCAGGTCCATGCCGCCGCCGAACCAGAACACCGGTTCTTCGCCTTCCCTCGTCGCGATCAGCAGGCGCACGTTCATGTGCACGGTCGGGCAGTGCGGATTGTGCGGATGCAGCACGAGCGACACGCCCATCGCCTCGAAGCCGCGCCCGGCCAGTTGCGGCCGCGCGGCGCTTGCCGAGCCCGGTAGCGCGTCGCCCGCGACGTCCGAGAAGCCGATGCCCGCGCGCTCGAAGAACTGGCCGCCTTCGAGAATCCGCGTGACGCCGCCGCCGCGCAGCTTCTCGCCGGGCGTGCGCTGCCACGCGTCGGTAGCGAACGCGGCGCCGTCGAAGGCGCCGAGCGTGTCCGCGATATGCGATTGCAGGCCTTGCAGCCAGCTGCGCACGGCTTGTGCGTCGTAGCTCGAATTGCTCATGAATGCTGGTGCTGGAGCGGCACGCTCGTCGTGCCGCGGGTTCTTCGAAAGAAAGCGATGGCCGCGTTGGCGCCGGGTGTCTGCGAACCTGGACCGCTGGTTCGGATTGCCTGGTTGCCGGAGGCGAACATCACAGGCGGCTTGCCGCTTCAGTCGATTCGCGGGCTCCGGGCCCGTCTGCCGCGACGAGCGGGACAGATTCAGTGTAGCGCGCGTCGTGTAACGTGCCCGCACTGCGGCGCCTGTGGCACCGGCAGTGCGCCGCCCGCACGGCGTCCAGCGCTAGCGAAGCTTACTTGCCGTCGTGCTTGCGGTTGAGCGCGCGATAGCCGATGTCGCGGCGGTACTGCATGCCGTCGAACGCGATCTGGTTGATCGTGTGGTACGCGGCCGCCTGCGCGGTGCGCACCGAATCCGCGAGACCGACGACGCACAGCACCCGCCCGCCCGAGGTGGTCAGCTTGCCGTCCGTCAGCGTGGTGCCGGCGTGGAACGTGACTGAATCCGCGGTTTCGGCGGGAATGCCGTTGATGCGGTCGCCCTTCCTCGGCGTGTCCGGGTAGTTGTGCGCGGCGAGCACGACACCGAGCGCGGTGCGGCGGTCCCATTCGAGCTCGACGGTGTCGAGCGTGCCGGCGATCCCGTGTTCCACTACCTTCGAATAGTCGCCTTTCAGACGCGCCATGATCGGCTGCGTTTCGGGGTCGCCCATCCGGCAGTTGAATTCGAGCGTCTTCGGGTTGCCTTGCGCGTCGATCATCAGGCCCGCGTACAGGAAGCCGGTGTAGCGGATACCTTCCTTCTCCATGCCGCGCACGGTCGGCAGGATGATTTCGCGCATCACGCGCGCATGCAGCTGCGGCGTGACGATCGGCGCGGGCGAGTAGGCGCCCATGCCGCCCGTGTTCGGGCCCTGGTCGCCGTCGAGCAGACGCTTGTGATCCTGGCTCGACGCGAGCGCGAGCACGTGCTTGCCGTCCACCATCACGATGAAGCTCGCTTCCTCGCCGGCGAGGAACTCCTCGATTACGACGCGCGCGCCGGCGTCGCCGAGCTTGTTGTCCGACAGCATCATGTCGACCGCGGCGTGCGCTTCTTGCAGCGTTTGCGCGACCACCACGCCCTTGCCGGCGGCAAGGCCGTCGGCCTTGATCACGATCGGCGCGCCCTTGGCGTCCAGATACGCGTGCGCGGCGGCGACGTCGGCGAAGGTTTCGTACTCGGCCGTCGGGATGCCGTGGCGCTTCATGAACGCTTTGGCGAAATCTTTCGAGCTTTCGAGCTGGGCGGCCTCTTTGGTCGGCCCGAAGATCTTCAGACCGCGCGAGCGGAACAGGTTGACGATGCCTGCCGCGAGCGGCGCTTCCGGCCCGACCAGCGTGAACGCGATCTGTTCTTTTTCGACGAAATCAGCGAGCGCGGCCGGCTCGGTGATGTCGAGGTTGAGCAGACGCTCATCCTGAGCGGTGCCGCCGTTGCCCGGCGCGACGTAGACGAGCTGGACCCGCGGCGATTGCGCGAGCTTCCATGCCAGCGCATGTTCGCGACCGCCGGAACCGACGACGAGTAACTTCATGTGAATCCCCGAGACTTGAAAACCATAAACGGCCGAGCGGTGTGCTCAGCCGTGCAATAAACCATCAACAGCAAGGGCAAACGATGCCAGAGCCCGGCGCGCCATCACTCGCCGGCGATCGACGCGTTTGTATAGACTTCCTGCACGTCGTCCAGATTTTCCAGCGCGTCGAGCAGCTTCTGCATTTTCACGGCATCGTCGCCGGTGAATTCGACTTCGGTCTGCGGCTTCATCGTGACTTCGGCCAGTTCGGCCTTGAAGCCCGCCGTTTCGAGTGCAGCCTTTACTTTCGAAAAATCGTTCGGCGGGCACAGCACCTCGATACTGCCGTCCTCGTTCGTCACGACGTCGTCGGCGCCCGCTTCGAGCGCGGCTTCCATCAGCGCGTCTTCGGCGGTGCCGGGAGCGAACAGGAACTGGCCGACGTGATCGAACATGAACGACACCGAGCCGTCGGTGCCCATGTTGCCGCCGTTCTTCGAGAACGCGTGACGCACTTCCGCGACCGTGCGGGTGCGGTTGTCGGTCATCGTGTCGACGATCACCGCCGCGCCGCCGATGCCATAGCCTTCGTAGCGGATTTCCTCGTAGTTCGCGCCGTCCGCGCCGCCGACACCGCGCTGGATCGCGCGGTTGATGTTGTCTTTCGGCATGTTGGCGTCGTACGCCTTGTCGACCGCGAGCCGCAGACGCGGGTTCGAGTCGATTTCGCCGCCGCCCAGACGGGCCGCAACCTGGATTTCCTTGATGAGCCGCGTCCAGACCTTGCCGCGCTTGGCATCGGCCGCTGCTTTCTTATGCTTGATGTTGGCCCATTTCGAATGACCCGCCATACTTTTCTCCGTCGCGCGCGCCAGCGGGGCACACGCATAGTGCAATTGTCGTTGCGATGTCGGGCGCCTCGCGTGTTGCGCCTCGATGTCAATCCGTCAGGTGAAAGGCTGCCGGCCGCTCGTGCTTGTCGCTCGTGTTGGCCCGTCGAGGCGGCCACCTGTGCCGCCGATCTCAGCCTGGCCGTTCCCGCGCGTCGTTCCGCGCTTGCCCGCCGGTAGGCGTTCGTGCCGGCTCATGCATGATCGGCCGGCCCGGTGGGCCGCAGCGCGGCGGGGCAGCTTGCGCGGCCAGGCGCCGCATGACCTGATGCGAAAGCGCGGGGCGCCAGTCGAAATTGCAGGCGGTGGTGCGAGTGATCGTGCGGGTCGAGGCGCTCCGTCGAGCGGATTCGAATTTTATCATGCCGCGAGGGTGCGGCAGAGGGGGCCGCGCCGCGAAACCGGCCGCAAATGCCATGAAATCGACGCGAAAATGAATGGAGGCGGCGCGGATGTGTCGCCGGGAGGGCCGGATGCGGGCGAAAGCGGGGCCGGTTCCGGGGCGGCGGCATCGCCAGGCCACCACCGCTGGCCCCCGGCGCGTCAGTTCTTCGTACCGAACAACCGGTCGCCCGCGTCGCCCAGGCCCGGCACGATGTACGCATGCTCGTTCAGATGCGAATCGAGCGACGCGATGAACAGCTTGACGTCCGGGTGCGCGTCCTGGAACACCTGCACGCCCTCGGGCGCGGCGACGAGCGCGAGGAACATGATGTTCTCGGCCGCCACGTTGCGGCGCTTGAGCACATCGACCGCGTGCACGGCCGAGTAGCCGGTCGCGACCATCGGATCGCAGAGGATGAACACGCGGTCTTCGAGGTCCGGCAGCCGCACCAGGTATTCGACCGGCCGATGATCCTCCGCGCGATACACGCCGATATGGCCGACGCGCGCCGACGGCACCAGCTCGAGCAGGCCGTCCGACATGCCGACGCCCGCGCGCAGCACCGGCACGATCGCGAGCTTCTTGCCGGCGATCACCGGCGCGTCGATCTCGACGAGCGGCGTGGTGATGCGGCGCGTGGTCATTGGCAGGTTGCGGGTGATTTCGTAGCCCATCAGCAGCGTGATTTCGCGCAGCAGTTCGCGGAACGTGCGCGTCGACGTGTCCCGGTCGCGCATGTGCGACAGCTTGTGCTGGATCAGCGGGTGATCGAGGATGAAGAGATTGGGGAAACGGCTGTCCTGGGTCATGGCGGGCTCGCGCGCGGCGGCAAGGTGGATCGGTTCGGCGCGCTCATCCGTTGGCTCAGTCCGCGCTCGAAGGTCGGACGAACGGTGGAAAAGCGCGCCACCGCGCAAGTTTACCGAAAGAGTACCGCCCGGCGATACCTGAGTTTGCAGCGACGCGGCACAGTCCGGCACCGATTCTTCTAGAATCTGGGGAAACTTCGCCAGGAGGGCATACACATGGACATGGGAATCGCAGGACGCCGCGCGCTGGTTTGCGCGGCGAGCAAAGGTCTGGGACGCGGCTGCGCGGAAGCGCTCGCCGCCGAGGGCGTCGACCTGACGATCGTCGCGCGCACCGCCGAAACGCTCGAAGCGACCGCCGAGGCGATCCGCAAGCAGAGCGGCGTCGAGGTGAAGACCGTCGCATGCGACATCACCACGCCTGAAGGGCGCGCGGCCGCGCTCGCGGCCTGCCCGCAGCCGGACATTCTCGTCAACAACGCGGGCGGTCCGCCGCCGGGCGATTTCCGCAACTTCACGCACGAGGACTGGATCCGCGCGCTCGAAGCCAACATGCTGACGCCGATCGAGCTGATCCGTCAGACCATCGACACGATGAGCGCGCGCGGCTTCGGGCGCATCGTCAACATTACGAGCTCGGCGGTGAAGGCGCCGATCGACGTGCTCGGCCTGTCGAACGGCGCGCGCTCCGGCCTGACCGGTTTCGTCGCGGGGCTCGCGCGCAAGGTCGCGCCGACCGGCGTGACGATCAACAACCTGCTGCCGGGCCTGTTCGACACCGACCGTATCGCGGTCACGTTCGAGGCGCAGGCGAAGACGCACAATATTTCGATCGACGAAGCGCGCAAGCAGCGCATGAAGACGATCCCCGCCGGCCGTTTCGGTAATCGCGAAGAATTCGGCCGCGCCTGCGCGTTCCTGTGCAGCACGCACGCGGGTTACATCACCGGGCAGAACTGGTTGATCGACGGCGGCGCCTATCCCGGTACGTACTGAGCTGGTACGTACTGAGCAGGCACGTACCGAGCCGCCGCGCGCGAACGACACCCGTCACATCACAACAACGATAGTCACAAGGGTTTGAGGAGTCTTACGTCATGAGCACCCGCATTGCGCTGATCGCGCACGATCACAAGAAGGACGACATCGTCAAACTGGCCGGCGAATACGTCGACACGCTCGCGCGCTGCGAGATCGTCGCAACCGGCACGACCGGCGGACGCATCAGCGACGCGCACGGCCTGACGGTCGAGCGCATGCTGTCGGGCCCGCACGGCGGCGACCTGCAGATCGGCGCGCAACTCGCCGAAGGGCGCGTCGACATGGTGATTTTCCTGCGCGACCCGATGACGCCGCAACCGCACGAGCCGGACATCAACGCGCTAGTGCGCGCGTGCGACGTGCACAACATTCCGTGCGCGACGAACATTTCGACCGCCCGCATGGTGCTCGACGTGCTGACGCTGCGCCTGTCCGGCGAGGCGTGAGCGCGCGCGTCGCCGCACCCACATCCATACAGATGACAGATGAAGGAGACGTGATGGTCAAGGCAATCCGTTTCGACAAAACCGGCGGCCCCGACGTCATGAAATGGGTCGACGTCGAGGTGGGCGAGCCCGGCGCGGGCGAGATCCGCATTCGCCAGACGGCGGTCGGCCTCAATTACATCGACGTGTATTTCCGCACCGGTCTGTATCCGCTGCCGCTGCCGGGCGGGCTCGGCATGGAAGCGGCCGGCGAGGTCAGCGCGGTGGGCTCGGGCGTGACCGGTCTGAAGGTCGGCGATCGCGTCGCGTATGTCGCGCGGCCGCCCGGCGCGTATGCGCAGGAGCGCGTGCTGCAGGCCGCGCTGGTCGTCAAGCTGCCCGATGCGATCAGCGACGAGCAGGCCGCGTCGGTGATGCTGCAAGGCTTGACTGCGCAATATCTGCTGCGCCGCACGTATCGCGTGAAGACCGGTGACACGATCCTCATTCAGGCCGCAGCGGGCGGCGTCGGCCTGCTCGTGTGCCAGTGGGCGAAGGCGCTCGGCGCGACGGTGATCGGCACGGTCGGTTCCGACGAGAAAGCCGAGATCGCGAAAGCGCACGGCTGCGATCACGCGATCGTCTATACGCGCGAGAACTTCACGAAGCGCGTACGCGAGATCACCAACGGCGCGGGCGTGCCGGTCGTCTACGATTCGATCGGCAAGGACACCTTCGAAAAATCGCTCGACTGTCTCGCGCCGCTCGGCCTGTTCGTGAGCTTCGGCAACGCGTCGGGTCCGCTGCCGCCGATCGATTCGTCGGAATTCGCGGGACGCGGCTCGCTGTTCTTTACACGACCGACGCTCTTCACCTATATGGCGAAACGCAGCGACTACGAGGCGATGTCGGCCGAGCTGTTCGACGTGCTGAGCTCGGGCAAGGTCAAGACCAGCATCAATCAGCGCTATGCGCTGCCGGACGTCGGGCAGGCACATGCGGACCTCGAAGGGCGCCGCACGACGGGGTCGACGATCCTGCTGCCATAAAAAGTGGCAGCGCGGCCTCGGGCTGCGCTGCACGTCATCCATCAGGGCCGTTTCATCGCGAGATGAAACGGCCTTGTCCGTTTACGCGATTTTTACGCGTACCCCGCGATCTTTGACCAGCCCTTTAGGCCGATCGGCATACCGTTCTATCCATCCAAAGTCCGTGAATGGAGAACGAGAATGGATGTGCTGTATGTCGGGGGCCTGGCGCTGTTTGCCTTGCTGACCTTTGGGCTGATCGGCGGCTGCGAGAAGCTGATGCAGTTGCGCCGCGGACAAGGAGCGCGCTGATGACCTGGATGCTGTGGCTGGCCGGCGCGTCCACCGCGCTGCTGTTCGTATATCTCGTGTATGCGCTGCTGCGCGCGGAGGACATTGAATGAACACGAACGATGTCCTGCAGGCGAGTCTTTTTATCGTCGTGCTACTGGCCGCGGCGGTGCCGATGGCGAGCTATCTCGGCGCCGTGATGGACGGCAGTTCGCGCGTGGTGCGCTTCGGCGCGCCGCTCGAACGGCTGCTTTACCGTATCGCGGGCGTCGATCCAGCGGCGGAGATGGGCTGGAAGCACTACGCGGTCGCCACGCTCGCGTTCAACGTGCTCGGCGCGGCGTTCCTGTACGTGCTGCTGCGCGTGCAAGGGTGGCTGCCCGGCAATCCGCAGCAGTTCGGCGCGATGTCGGTCGACAGCGCCTTCAACACCGCGGTCAGCTTCGTGACCAACACCAACTGGCAGGACTACACGCCCGAGCAGACCGTCGGCTATCTGACGCAGATGCTCGGCCTGACCGTGCAGAACTTCCTGTCGGCGGCGACCGGCATCGTCGTCGTGTTCGCGTTGATGCGCGGCTTCGCGCGTCATACCGCGCAGACGATCGGCAACTTCTGGGTCGACATCACGCGCGTGACGATGTACGTCCTGCTGCCGATGGCGGCGATCATCGCCGCACTGCTGATGAGTCAGGGCGTGATCCAGAACTTCAAGGCATATCAGGAGGTGCCGACGCTGCAGACCACCACCTACGCCGCGCCGAAGCTCGACGCGCAAGGCAATCCGGTGAAGGACGCGAAGGGCGATCCGGTGACGCTCGACACGCCCGTGAAGACGCAGACCATCGCGATGGGCCCGGTCGCGTCGCAGGAAGCGATCAAGATGCTCGGCACCAACGGCGGCGGCTTCTTCAACGGCAACTCCGCGCATCCGTACGAAAACCCGACGCCGTTCTCGAACTTCGTGCAGATCATCTCGATCCTGATCATCCCGGCGGCGCTCGCGCTCGTGTTCGGCCGCGTGATCGGCGACCGGCGGCAGGGCGTCGCGGTGCTCGCGGCGATGACGATCGCGTTCGGCGTTTGCGTGTTCGGCGAGATCAGCGCCGAGCAGAGCGGCAATCCCGCGTTCACGGCGCTCAACGTCGATCAGTCGGCGAACGCGCTGCAGGCGGGCGGCAATGCGGAGGGCAAGGAAACGCGCTTCGGCATCGCGCAGTCGGGCATCTTCACGGTCGCGACGACGGCGGCTTCGTGCGGCGCGGTCGACAACATGCACGATTCGTTGACGCCGCTCGGCGGCCTGTATCCGATGCTGCTGATCCAGCTCGGCGAAGTGATCTTCGGCGGTGTCGGTTCCGGCATGTACGGGATGCTCGTGTTCGCGCTGCTCGCGGTGTTCGTCGCGGGACTGATGATCGGGCGTACTCCTGAATATGTCGGCAAGAAGATCGAGGCCTACGAGATGAAGATGGTGTCGATCGTCGTGCTGCTCACGCCGCTGCTCGTGCTGGTGGGCACCTCGATCGCGGTGCTCAGCGCGGCGGGCAAGGCCGGCATCGCGAACCCCGGCGCACACGGCTTCTCCGAGATCCTCTATGCGTTCAGCTCGGCGGCGAACAACAACGGTAGCGCGTTCGCAGGTCTCACGGTGAATACGCCGTTCTACAACTGGCTCACCGCGATCGCGATGTGGTTCGGCCGCTTCGGCACGATCGTGCCGGTGCTCGCGATCGCCGGTTCGCTCGCCGCGAAGAAGCGCATCGCCGTCACCGGCGGCACGCTGCCGACGCACGGACCGCTGTTCGTCGTGCTGCTGCTCGGCACGGTGCTGCTGGTCGGCGCGCTGACCTATGTCCCGGCGCTCGCGCTCGGTCCCGGCGTCGAGCAACTGATGATGATCGGCGCGCACTGACCCACGGCAGTGAGCCACGGCCGCGAACCAGCGACCGAACAGGCGCTTGCACGCCGCAAGCCTGCAAGCGCCCACGGACATTCGAGGATTCAATGACTGAACATAACGCTACCCGGTCCATGTTCGACCCGGCGCTGCTGCGCCCGGCGATCGTGGACTCCTTTAAAAAGCTCACGCCGCGCACGCAGTTTCGCAACCCGGTGATGTTCTGCGTGTACGTCGGCAGCATCCTGACGACCATTCTGTGGATCGCCGCGCTCGGCGGTCAGGCCGAGGCGCCCGCGGGCTTCATCCTCGCGGTCACGCTATGGCTGTGGTTCACGGTGCTGTTCGCGAACTTCGCGGAGGCGCTCGCCGAAGGCCGCTCGAAAGCGCAGGCCGCGTCGCTGCGCAGCGCGAAGAGAGACGTGATGGCGAAGAAGCTCAACGAGCCGCATCCGAAGTCGCCGATCCGCATCACGACCGCGACCGATCTGCGCCGTGGCGACGTCGTGCTGGTCGAGACCGGCGACGTGATCCCGGCCGACGGCGAAGTGATCGAGGGCGTCGCTTCGGTCGACGAATCGGCGATCACCGGTGAATCGGCGCCGGTGATCCGCGAGTCGGGCGGCGACTTTTCGTCGGTGACGGGCGGCACGCGGGTGCTGTCGGACTGGATCGTCGTGCGCGTCACGGCCAATCCGGGCGAGGCGTTCCTCGACCGCATGATCGCGATGGTCGAAGGCGCGAAGCGTCAGAAGACGCCGAACGAAATCGCGCTCACCATCCTGCTCGTCGCGCTGACCATCGTGATGCTGCTCGCCACCGCGACGCTGCTGCCGTTTTCGATGTTCTCCGTCGAAGCCGCGAAAGCGGGCCACGTGGTGACGATCACCGCGCTCGCCGCGCTGCTCGTGTGTCTGATCCCGACGACGATCGGCGGCCTGTTGTCGGCGATCGGCGTGGCCGGGATGAGCCGCATGATGCAGGCGAACGTGATCGCGACCTCGGGCCGTGCCGTCGAAGCGGCCGGCGACGTCGACGTGCTGCTGCTCGACAAGACCGGCACGATCACGCTCGGCAACCGCCAGGCGTCGCAGTTTCTGCCCGCGCCGGGTCTGACCGAAGAGGCGCTTGCCGATGCCGCGCAGCTGTCGTCGCTCGCCGACGAAACGCCGGAAGGCCGCAGCATCGTCGTGCTCGCGAAGCAGCGCTTCAATATCCGTCAGCGCGATATGGCTTCGCTGCATGCGGTGTTTCTCGCGTTCACCGCGCAGACCCGCATGAGCGGCGTCGATCTGTCTCCGCAAGGGACTCCGTACGGGACTCATGGCCGTGAAATCCGCAAGGGCGCGGCCGATGCGGTCAAGCACTATGTCGAAGCGAACGGCGGCCGTTTCCCGAATGAAGTCAGCAACGCGGTCGCCGATGTCGCGCGACGCGGCAGCACACCGCTGGTGGTCGCCGAGAAAGGCGAGCAGGGCGCGCGCGTGCTCGGCGTGATCGAGTTGAAGGACGTCGTGAAGGGCGGCATCAAGGAGCGCTTCGCCGAGCTGCGCAAGATGGGCATCAAGACCGTGATGGTGACGGGCGACAACCGCCTGACCGCCGCCGCGATCGCGGCCGAAGCGGGCGTCGACGACTTCCTCGCCGAAGCGACACCCGAAACGAAGCTCGCGACGATTCGCGCGCATCAGGCCGAAGGGCGTCTGGTCGCGATGACCGGCGACGGCACCAACGACGCGCCCGCGCTCGCGCAGGCCGACGTCGCGGTCGCGATGAACACCGGCACGCAGGCGGCAAAAGAGGCCGGCAATATGGTCGACCTCGATTCGAATCCGACCAAGCTGATCGAGATCGTCGAGATCGGCAAGCAGATGTTGATGACGCGCGGGTCGTTGACCACGTTCTCGATCGCCAACGACCTCGCCAAGTACTTCGCGATCATCCCGGCCGCGTTCGCGTCGACGTATCCGGCGCTGAACGCGCTGAACGTGATGCATCTGGCGACGCCGACCTCGGCAATCATGTCGGCGGTGATCTTCAACGCGCTGATCATCGTGCTGCTGATTCCGCTGGCGCTGAAGGGCGTGCGCTATCGCGCGCTAGGCGCTGCGATCCTGCTGCGCCGCAATCTGCTGATCTATGGCCTTGGCGGGATCATCGCGCCGTTCATCGGCATCAAGCTGATCGATATGGTGCTCGCCGCGTTCGGCTGGGTTTGAGCGCGCAGCGCGTCATTACGCCACAACCAGAAGTGATGAAAAGGGAAAGAGACCCATCATGAAAAATCTGTTCCGTCCGCTGATCGTGATCTTCGCGGTGCTGACCGCGATCACAGGACTCGCCTATCCCGCCGTGATGACCGCGTTCGGCCAGGCGGCGTTCCACGAACAGGCCAACGGCAGCCTCATCGAGCAGAACGGCAAGGTGGTCGGCTCACAGCTGATCGGCCAGCAGTTCGACGCGCCCCAGTACTTCTGGGGCCGGCTGTCGGCGACGAGCCCGATGCCGTACAACCCGCAAAGCTCGGGCGGCTCGAACCTCGGGCCGAACAACCCCGCGCTGCTCGACGAGATCAAGGGCCGTCTCGCGGCGCTGAAGGCGGCGGGCACCGACATGTCGAAGCCGGTGCCGGTCGATCTGGTCACGTCGTCGGGCAGCGGGCTCGATCCGGAGATCAGTCCGGCCGCGGCCGCGTATCAGCTCGAGCGGGTCGCGCAGGCCCGTCACCTCGCGCCGAACGACGTGCAGGCGCTCGTCGAGCGCTACACGACGGGGCGCCAGTTCGGCGTGCTCGGCGAGCCGCGCGTGAATGTGCTGAAGCTCAATCTCGCGCTCGATGAAATGAAGCGCGGCTGACACTGAACGCATCGACGACGCACCAGCCGCAATTGCGGTTCATCGATGAAACAGCGGTGTTTCGCGTGGCGCCGCGCCGCCATTTGCGGGCCGGCGCGGGCCGTGCCACCATGCAGACACCGCCGCTCGTACGACTATCAAAACCACTGCGCATGAACCGCCCCGATCCTGACCAACTGCTCGACAAGCTGCAGCGCGACGAAGAAAAACGCCAGCGCGGCCGGCTGAAGGTTTTCTTCGGCGCGTCGGCCGGCGTCGGCAAGACCTATGCGATGCTGCAGGCCGCGAGCCGCCGCCAGCAAGAAGGGGTCGACGTGCTGGTCGGCATCGCCGAAACGCATGGACGCAGCGATACCGCCGCGTTGCTCGCGGGGCTCGACGTGCTGCCGCTCGCGCAGATCGAGTATCGCGGCCGCAAGCTCGGCGAGTTCGATCTCGACGCCGCGCTCGCGCGCAAGCCGCAACTGATCCTCGTCGACGAACTCGCGCATTCGAACGTGCAGGGCGCGCGTCATCTGAAGCGCTGGCAGGACGTCTACGAACTGCTCGACGCGGGCATCGACGTTTATACGACCGTCAACGTGCAGCACCTGGAGAGCCTGAACGACGTGGTCGGCCAGATCACCGGCATCCGGGTGTGGGAGACCGTGCCCGATCGCGTGTTCGATCATGCCGACGAAGTCACGCTCGTCGATCTGCCGGCCGAGGAACTGCTCGACCGCATGCGCGACGGCAAGGTCTACATGGCGCAGCAGGCGGAGCGCGCGGTGCGCAACTTCTTTCGCAAGGGCAACCTGATCGCGCTGCGCGAACTCGCGCTGCGCCGCACCGCCGATCGGGTCGACGCGCAGATGCGCGAGTACCGCGCCGATCGGTCGATCCAGCGTATCTGGCAGGCGCGCGAGCGGCTGCTGGTGTGTGTCGGTCCCGGTCCGGAAGCGCCGGCGCTGGTGCGCTCGGCGGCGCGCCTCGCCGCGAGCCTGAGGGCCGACTGGCTCGCGGTCTATGTCGAAACGCCCGCGTTGCAGCGCCTGCCCGACGCGCGCCGCGAACGCACGCTGAACGCGCTGAAGCTCGCCGCCGAACTCGGCGCCGAAACCGCGACGCTCGCCGCCAGCGATGCGCTCGACGCGTTGATCGGTTACGCGCAGGCGCGCAACGTATCGAAGCTGGTGGCGGGCGCATCGTCGCGCACGGGCGCGAGCCGCTGGCTGCGCCGGCCGCTGGGCGAGCGCATCGCCGAGAAGAGCGGCGATCTCGATCTCACGCTGATTCGCGTGTCGTCGGAGCGCGACGGCGGCGAGCAGCGGCGGCTGTTGAACACGACCGCGAACGCGTGGCGCGAGGCGTTGAGCGCGGCCCGCGAGCGTCGCTCGCCGCCGCGCGCGTACGCGTACGCGCTCGCGATCGGCGCGGCGATCACGTTGCTGTCGAGCCGGTTGATCGTCCGCATCGATCTGACCAACCTCGTGATGCTGTATCTGCTCGGCGTGATCTTCACCGCGGTGAAGCTCGGGCGCGGGCCGGGCGTCGTGCTGTCGTTCGCGAGCGTCGCCGCGTTCGATTTCTTCTTCGTGCCGCCGCGCATGTCGCTGTCGGTCTCCGACACGCAATACCTGCTGACGTTCTTCGGCATGCTGCTGACCTCGCTCGTGATCAGCCATCTGACTTCGAGCCTGCGCCACGAGGCGAGCGTCGCGCGACGCCGCGAGCAGCGCACCGGCGCGATGTACGAGATGGCGCGCGAGCTCGCCGCGGCGCTCGCGACCGAGCAGATCGTCGGCATCGGCACCCGGCACGTGAGCGAGGTGTTCGGCGCGCGTGTGGCGATCCTGCTGCCCGACAGCGCCGACCAGATCAAACAGAAGATCGAGGACCCCGACGCGGCGATCACGCTCGAAGGCGACGCGCTCGATCTCGACGTCGGCCAGTGGGTCTACGATCAGCAGAAGCCGGCCGGCCACGGCACCGATACGCTGCCGGCCGCCGCGGCGCTGTATCTGCCGCTGAAGGCGCCGATGCGCACGCGCGGCGTGCTCGCGGTGGTCGTGCGTGACGAGCGCGAGCTGACCGTGCCCGAACAGCGCCGCATGCTCGATGCGTTCGCCGCGCAGATCGCGCTCGCGCTCGAGCGGGTGCACTACGTCGATATCGCGCGCGATGCGCTCGTCAACATGGAGTCGGAGCGGTTGCGCAATTCGCTGCTGTCGGCGATTTCGCACGATCTGCGCACGCCGCTGACGACGATCGTCGGGTTTTCGTCGATGCTCGCGCAGGGGCGGCAGGCGGGACAGGGGCGGACAGAAGGCGAGGCGAATGCTTCTTTGCGGACCGACGCGCAATCCGCCGCGCGGCGTGACGACGAACTCGTCGACGCAATCCACGAAGAAGCGCTGCGCATGACCGGCATCGTCACGAATCTGCTCGACATGGCGCGCTTGCAGGCCGGCAGCCTGCAGCTGAACCAGCAATGGACGCTGCTCGAGGAGACCGTCGGCGCCGCGCTGCGCGCGTGCAAGCGTGTGCTCGCGGATCATCCGGTGCGGGTTACGCTGCCCGCCGATCTGCCGCTGCTGCATCTCGACGCGGTGTTGATGGAGCGCTTGTTCTCGAACCTGTTCGAGAACGCGGCCAAATACACGGCGTCCGGCACGCCGCTCGCGATCGGCGCGCAGCAGATCGACGCGGACGGCACGCCGTTCGTGCGCATCACGATCGACGACAACGGCCCCGGCCTGCCCGCCGGCATGGAAGCGCGCGTGTTCGAGAAGTTCACGCGCGGCGAGAAGGAGTCGGCGAAACCAGGCATCGGCCTTGGGCTCGCGATCTGCCGCGC
This sequence comes from Paraburkholderia sp. 31.1, assembly GCF_014397645.1. NCBI lineage: Bacteria > Pseudomonadati > Pseudomonadota > Betaproteobacteria > Burkholderiales > Burkholderiaceae > Paraburkholderia > Paraburkholderia sp. 31.1. The sequence goes on along the minus strand of NZ_VZQN01000009.1, from coordinate 72,516 downwards.
GATCGTCGAGGCGCACGGCGGTACAATCGGCGCGCTCAACCGGCTGGCCGCGGATGGCCACGTCGAGGGCGCGCGCTTCTGGTTCACGCTGCCGGTCAAGACGCCGCCCGACGCACCCGAGACGTTTGATACGCTCGAAGACGAAGGCGCAGCCACCGACACCGACACCGCCGCCGACCTCAACCCGCTCACCCGCCCCGCCCATGAGTGACCTGAGCATCACCGTCGTTCTGATCGAAGACGAGAAGCAGATTCGCCGCTTCGTGCGCACGGCGCTCGAAGGCGAGGGCATCGCCGTGTACGACGCCGAGACCGGCAAGCAGGGGCTCGTCGAAGCGGCGACGCGCAAGCCCGATCTCGTGATCGTCGATCTGGGCCTGCCCGACACCGACGGCCTCGACGTGATCCGCGAGCTGCGCGGCTGGAGCGAGCTGCCGGTGATCGTGCTGTCGGCGCGTACCCAGGAAAGCGAAAAGGTCGCCGCGCTCGACGCCGGCGCCGACGATTACCTGACCAAGCCGTTCGGCGTGTCGGAGTTGCTTGCGCGGATCCGCGCGCATCTGCGGCGGCGCAATCACGGCGGCGCGAACGAATCGCCGCAGGTGCGCTTCGGTGCGGTCACCGTCGACCTCGCGCTGCGCCAGGTTACGCGCGACGGCGCCGCGGTCCATCTGACGCCGATCGAATACCGGCTGCTCGCGACCCTCGTGCGCCATGCGGGCCGCGTGCTCACGCACCGGCAGTTGCTGCGCGACGTGTGGGGGCCGTCGCACGTCGAGAGTCACCACTATCTGCGCATCTACATGGCGCATCTGCGCGGCAAGCTGGAGCGCGATCCGGCGCAGCCGGAGCATATCGTCACGGAGACGGGCGTCGGGTACCGGCTGGTGGGTGCGGTGTGAGTTCGTCCGCGATGCCGCTTCGTTATAATCTCCCGACGTAAGGACGACCTTGCGCCTGCATCAATCATCGGGGACGGCCCCATTTTTCATGGAGCTGTGTCGATGTCCTGGTTTCTTCTCCTGATTGCCGGTCTGCTCGAAGTCGCGTGGGCGGCCGGTCTCAAAACTTCCGAAGGTTTCACCCGCTTGTGGCCGTCCGTCTTCACGGTCGTGACCGCGCTCGGCAGCTTCGTGCTGCTCGCGCTCGCGATGCGCCAGTTGCCGCTCGGCACAGCCTATGCTGTTTGGACAGGGATCGGCGCGGTCGGCGCGTTCATCTTCGGCGTCGTGATGATGGGCGAGGCATTGACGGTCGCGCGCGCCGCCAGTGCGTCGCTGATCGTGATCGGCCTCGTCGGCCTGAAGCTGTCGTCGGGGCACTGACCGGGCGGCCACCTGCGCTCGGGGCGCGGCCGCCATTGCCTGCAAGCCACAGCGAAGGCTTCGCCGCTCTGCGTTCTGCGAATTATCGTAGCTATAATGAGACAGAAACGACCTTGAGATTGCCCGCGGCCTGGCTGGCGCGGCCAGCCTGGCGAGCCTGATGGCTTCGGCGCGGAACGCCCGCTCGTTCCCGCCGCGGCGCCTGGCACGCACGGAGCGCGCGGAGGCGGCCATGCTTGAATCACTTTCACTTGCAGCGGGCCTTTCATGGGGCAGCGGTCTGCGCCTCTATCTGACGGTCCTCCTGGCCGGCGTGTTCGAACGTCTTGGCCTGATTCACTTGCCGAACACATTGTCCGCGCTGTCATCGCCATGGGTGATCGGTGCGGCGGCTGTGCTGACGCTGGCCGAATTCCTCGCCGACAAGATCCCCGCGTTCGATTCGCTGTGGGATGCGATCCACACCTTCATCCGCATTCCGGCCGGCGCCGTGCTGGCCGCCGGCGCGCTCGGCCACGCCGATCCGACGCTGCTGAGCGTTGCCGCGCTCGCGGGCGGCACGCTCGCCGGCACCGCGCATCTCGCGAAGGCGGGCACGCGCGCGCTGATCAACCTGTCGCCGGAGCCGGTGTCGAACCTCGTCACGTCGACCGCCGAGGACGGCCTCGTGGTCGGCGGCGTACTGCTTGCGCTGTTCGTGCCGCTCGTGTTTCTGGTCTTGATGGTAGGCTTCCTGCTGCTCGCGGCGTGGGCATTGCCGCGATTGTGGCGTGGCGTGCAGGGCGGTTTTCGCGGCATGGCCACGCACATGGTGTCGCGATTTGCGAGGAGCAGGCACGATTGAGCGAAGCACTACCAGGATCCAAGGCGGGTTCAAGAACGCGCGCCGACACGAGACCGGCGCGGCGGCTCGGCGGCATCGATCTGTTGCGCCAGGCCATGCGGATGACGGCGCGCGACTGGCGCGCGGGCGAACTGACGATGTTGCTGCTCGCGCTCGTGCTGGCGGTCGCGGCGTTGTCGAGCGTCGGGTTTCTGGGCGATCGGCTGCATCAGGGGCTCGAGCGCGATGCGCGGCGCATGATCGCCGCGGACTTCATCGTGCGCGCCGATCATCCGGTCGATCCGCAATTCGCCGCCGAGGCGCACGCCCTGGGCCTGCGCACCGCCACCACGGCGATCTTTCCCAGCATGATCAATTCGACCGGCGCGCAGCCGGCGACGCGGCTCGCCGCCGTCAAGGCGGTGTCGCCCGGCTATCCGTTGCGCGGCGCATTGCGCATCGCGGCGGCGCCCGGTGCGGCCGATCATCCGGCGACGTCGATTCCGGCGCCGGGCACCGTGTGGGTCGACCGGCAGTTGCTCGACGCGCTGAAGCTGAAGATCGGCGATGCGGTGAAGCTCGGCAATCGCAACTTCACGGTCGGCGCGCTGATCACGCGCGAGCTCGATCGCGGCTTTTCGTTCGTCAACTTTTCGCCGCGCCTGATGCTGAATGCCGCTGACGTACCGTCGACGGGCCTGATCACCTATGGCAGCCGCGTCACGTACCGGCTGCTGGTGGCCGGTTCAGACGACGCGGTCGCGCGCTTCGCGCAGTTTGCGCATGAGCACGTCGACGGCGGCAAGATGCGCGGCGTCGCACTCGAGTCGCTGCAGGACGGCCAGCCGCAGGTGCGTCAGACGCTCGATCGCGCGGGCCATTTCCTGACGCTCGTGTCGCTGTTGACCGCGCTGCTCGCGGCCGTCGCGATCGCGATGGCCGCGCACCGCTATATGCGCCGGCATCTCGACGGCTGCGCGGCGATGCGCTGTCTCGGCGTGAGCCAGGCCGCGCTGCGCGCGCTGTTCACGCTCGAATTCGTCGGGCTGGGCGTACTCGGCGGCGTGCTCGGCGTGGCGCTCGGTTATCTCGGGCATCTCGCGCTGCTGACGTGGCTCGGCGGCCTGATCGACGTGGTGCTGCCGCAGCCGACGCTGTGGCCCGCGCTCGAAGGCATCGCGGCCGGCCTCGTGCTGCTGCTCGGCTTCGCGCTGCCGCCGCTGTTGCCGCTCACGCGCGTGCCGCCGGTGCGCGTGCTGCGGCGTGAATGGGGCGAGGAGGGACGCACTGCGTGGGCCGCCTACGCGGTCGGCATCGTGCTGTTCGCGGGGCTGCTGATACTCGCCGCGGGGGAATTGAAGCTCGGGGGCATCGTCGCGGGTGGATTCGCGGGCGGGCTGCTGGTGTTCGCCGGCATCGCGCGGCTCGCGTTGTGGGTCGCGGCGCGCGTGGTGCGCAGCGAGCGCGTCAATGCGGGCATCGGCTGGCGCTATGCGCTGGCGTCACTCGAGCGGCGCAGCAGTACCAGCACGCTGCAGATCACCGCGCTCGGCATCGGCCTGATGTGCCTGCTGCTGATCGCGATGACGCGCAACGACCTCGTGCAGGGCTGGCGCAAATCGACCCCGCCCGATGCGCCCAACGAGTTCATCATCGACATCCAGCCCGATCAGCGCGACGCGGTCACGCAGTATCTGGACGCGCACGGCATCGCCGGCGCGGCGCTGTCGCCAATGGTGCGCGGGCGGCTCGTCGCGATCAACGGTAAGGCGGTCGATCCGGATTCGTTCAAGGGCGAGGATGCGCGGCGACTGGTCGACCGCGAGTTCAACCTGTCCTACACGACGCAACTGCCCGACGACAACCGGATCGCCGCGGGAACCTGGTTCGGCGAGACGACGAAGCCGCAGATCTCGATCGAGCAGGGTCTCGCGAAGCTGATCAACGTGAAGCCCGGCGACGTGCTGCGCTTCGACGTGACGGGGCTGACTGTCGAGGCGCCGGTGACGAGCGTGCGCAAGCTCGACTGGGGTTCTTTCAAGGTCAACTTCTTCGTGCTGATGCCGCCGGTTTCGTTGCAGGATTTTCCGGCGACTTTCATCACGAGCTTCCATCTGCCGGTGGACAAACAGTCGACGATCGATGGCCTGATCGCCGCGTATCCGAATCTGACCGCGATCGATACCGGCCCGATCCTCGCGCAGGTGCAGCGCGTGTTGCAGCAGGTGATCGGCGCGGTGCAATTTCTGTTCGCCTTCACGCTCGCGGCCGGCGTGCTGGTGCTATACGCGGCGCTCGCCGGCACGCGCGACGAGCGTATGCGAGAATCCGCGCTGCTGCGTGCGCTGGGCGCATCGCATCGTCAGGTGCGGGCGGTGCAGGTGGCCGAATTCGTCGCGGTCGGCGCGCTTGCCGGCCTGATGGCGGCGCTCGGCGCGCAGATCGTCGGCTCGATGCTGGCCACGCACGTGTTCGAGTTTTATCTGGACTTCGATCCGTGGCTGCTGCCGGTGGGCATCGCGGCTGGCATCGCGTGTGCCGGTGTCGGCGGGTGGCTGAGTTTGCGGCATGTGTTGGCGCGGCCGGCGCTGCAGTCGCTGCGCGACGCGTGAGTTTTCCTGGTGATGTCTTTTTGCTGTTGAGCAGGGTATGAGCGATTTGAACGACGAAGTGTCCTCGGACAAACCGACGGCCTTCGAACTGGTGGGCGGCGAGACGCGCGTGCGCGACCTGGTCGACCGCTTTTACGACCTGATGGATCTCGAGGCGGATTTCGCCGGGATTCGCGCGCTGCATCCGGCGTCGCTCGAGGGTTCGCGCGACAAGCTATTCTGGTTTTTGTGCGGCTGGCTCGGCGGTCCCGATCATTACATCGGCCGCTTTGGCCATCCCCGTCTGCGCGCGCGGCATCTGCCGTTCGCGATCGCGTCGAGCGAGCGTGACCAGTGGTTGAGGTGCATGGCATGGGCGATGGAGGATGTCGGCTTGCCGGAACCGTTGCGCGAGCGCCTGCTCGGCTCGTTCTTCGAAACCGCCGACTGGATGCGCAACCGCAATGGCTGACACGCCGCCGCACGCCACCTCGGCACCGTACTCGGTCGAAGCCGACTATGCAGCGCTTGCGCCGCGGGCGCGCGAGGTTCTCGACTGCTGGTTCGGTGCGCCGGGCACGCCGGAGCGCGGCACGGAGCGCAAGTTCTGGTTCAAGCGCGATGACGCCGTCGATACGATGCTGCGCGAACGTTTCGGTAACCTGATCGATGCGGCGAACGCGGGTGAGCTCGACGCATGGCAGAGCACGCCGTTGGGTGCGTTGGCGCTCGTCATCGTGCTGGACCAGTTTTCCCGCAACTGCCATCGCAATACGCCGCGCGCCTTCTCGACCGACGGCAAGGCGCTGCAAACCGCGCAACGGATCATCGCGAGCGGCGCCGATCGGCTGTTGCCGGACGTGCAGCATCGCGCGTTCGCGTATCTGCCGTTCGAGCACGATGAAACGCTCGCGAGCCAGCAGGAGTCGCTGCGTCTGTTCAAACAGCTTGCGGCGGAGCCGGGCGGTGACGGCTACTATCAGTACGCGCTGCGCCACGCGAAAGCGATTGAACGATTTGGCCGCTTTCCACATCGCAACGGGTTGCTCGGACGTGAATCGAGCGACGAGGAGATCGCGTTCCTGCGCGAGCCCGGTTCGTCGTTCTGAATCGACGCGGACGCGCGCGCGAGACACTCGGCCGGCGCGACGCGTTGCGCGGCTCTATTCGTCGCCGTGCAGCTTGCCCGCCATCGGCGTGCGCACGAAGACGCGCAACAGCTCATCCGAATCGCCCGGTCGCGCACCGGACCAGAACAGCCGCCATTCGCCGGCCGGCGGCCGCGCGTTGTCGCGGCGGCTTTCCTCGATCAGCCAGGTGCAGGCGGTCGTGCGCGGATCTTCGCTCGGCTGATGCACGATGCCCGTGTAGTAGAAGAGCATCGGCGCTTCGGATTCGCCGAGTCCGGAGCTTGCCATGCAGTCGCCGTCGTTCCATTCGATATCCATCTTCGCGCCGAGGTCCCGGAACACCGAGCGGTAGCTTTTCGCGTAGTCGAGCCACGGCAGCAACAGCGTGCTGACGAGCCCCCAGACGAGCATCGCGCCCGCGCACCAGCTGAGCGCGCCGCGCCATTTGCCCGCGTACTTGAACGACGGCAACAGCCACAGCCAGCCGATCGTCAGCAGCAGCGCGCCGACGATCAGCGCGGGCGAAATCGGCAGCACCCAGTCGAGCGGCAGCCAGCGGCCGAGCAGATGCAGCGACGCATGCGTGCTCGCGGGGGTCGTCATGATCGACCAGACGATCCACACGAGTGCGGCCGCGCTGCCGAACAGCACTCGGCTAGTCATATCCCAGCCGGTATGCAGGTGCGCCGGCAAACGTTCGACGCCCTGCATCGCGACCAGCGCGAGCGGCGCGATGAACGGCAGGATGTATAGCTCGCGAACCGTCGCCGAGCTTTGCAGCACCGCGAAACCGATACCCGCGAACAGCACCGGCAACGCGACGCGCGGATCGCGCCAGCGCCGCCATGCGCCACCGGCGAGCGCGGCCAGCGCGAGCGGTACGACCGGAAAGCCGACGCTCAGCACGGTGCGCAGTACGAACAGGTGGCTCTCGTTTTCGGAGCCGAGCTCGGCGACCGAAAAACCGAAGAAACGCCCGACGTTGTTATCCCACAGCCACACCTTGAAGAGTGCCTCTGAACGCAGGTAGAAGCAGATCGGCCAGATCAGCGCGAACGGCGCGCAGACGAGCGCGGCGAGGCCGAGCGCGCCGGCGAAGCCGCGGCTGCGGCATGCGGGATAGAGCAGCAGCGCCGCGCAGGTGGTGGCGCCGAACACGAGCGGTACGAACAGCCCCTTGGCGAGCAGCGACACGCCGACGCCCGCGCCGAACATCGTCGCGCCGCTGATGATCGCGTGACGCCGCTCGCGGGCATCGAGCGGTTTGGTGTGCCGGGCGGCTTGCGAGTGCATCGGTAAATACGACGCGGCGCGCGGGTCGTCACGCAGATGCACGAGTACGAGTTCGAACAGTCCGCAAAGGCCGAGCGCGGCGCCGGCCATCAGCGCGACGTCGGTCATCATGTCGTGCACGTGCTTGACGACGACGAGCGTGCCGCCGAACAGCGCGAGCGTGCCGATCACGCGCAGGTCGAACCAGCTCGACGCAGCGACCGCGCGACGCGCGACCCGCGCGGTGTAATACACCGTCAGGCCCGCGAACAGCGCACTCGCGAGCCGTGCCGCATCGTGCAGCGGCAGATAGCGGCCGAACATCCACGCGAGGCCCGTGGCGACCCAATCGTAGATCGGCGGCTTTTCGACGAAGGGCTGGCCGGCATTGGTCGGCACGACGAGGTCGCCGGTATCGAGCATGTGCTGGACGATGCCGAATGTGTAGGTTTCGTCCTGCTTCCACGGTTCGTGGCCGAGAATGCCGGGGGCGAGCCACGCGCACAGGATCGCCAGCGCGACCAGCCACAGCAGCGGGCGGATCGCCGCGAGCGCGCGCCAACGCTGCAGGCCGCGCGTTGCGCGGTCGGCAGAAACGGCGGAGCCCGATGGATGGGCGGTGTCGGCGCTGTATACCGCTGCGGCCGAAGCCGCGGGGTCCCCGGCCGCCGGCTGGCCCTGCGCGTCGGCAAACGGGTGCGCGGTGCTGGCGGAAAGCGCCTCGTGCGCGCCACCTGCTGGAGCGGCCGAGGTCGGGGCCGTCGCGTTGGCACTGTGCGCGCGCCAGCGCGTGGACTGCTTGTGTTGCATGGAAGTCTCTGGTCAGCGTACGCGGCGGCGTTGGCCTCGTACTTATGCTTTGCTTACGTCGCCTGCAGATGCATACGATCTGGTCGATTGTAGCGCCGCATTATTACTGAAGATTACACATGAACGAACGCGCGCGCATTCGATGCGCGGCTGTGCCGGTTTCGTGAGAAATCGACCAGGGTTCGTGGGGAAAGAGGAGAGGGGGAGCGGGCTGGAAAGGCGCGGCCGTAGTGGGCCGCGCCAGGTGTTTAAGGCTTGCGCCGCGTTGCGTGCGGCGTTCGCTCAGCGGCCGCCGGCGACGTCGAACAGCGCGCCCGTCACGTACGACGACGCGTCGCTGAGCAGCCACACGATGGCCTCGGCGACCTCTTCGGCGCGGCCGGGGCGGCCGAGCGGCGTGGTCGCGCCCAGTTGCGCGGCGCGCTCGGGCTTGCCGCCGCTCGCATGGATCTCGGTGTCGATCAGGCCCGGACGCACCGCGTTCACGCGCACGCCCTGCGGGCCGAGTTCTTTCGCGAGGCCGAGCGTCATCGTGTCGATTGCGCCTTTCGACCCCGCATAGTCGACGTATTCGTTCGGCGAACCGAGCCGCGCCGCCGCCGACGAAACATTGACGATCGCGCCGCCCGCGCCGCCGCGCTGGGTCGACATGCGCCGTGCCGCTTCCCGTGCGCACAGATAGGCGCCGAGCACGTTGACGTCGAACATGCGTTTCAGACGCGCGAAGTCCATATCGGCGAGCTGGCTCGACGGCGCGACGATGCCCGCGTTGTTGACGAGCGCATCGATGCGGCCGAAGGATTGCTGCAGCGTATCGAACATGCCGGTCACGTCGGCTTCGTTCGCGACATCGCCGGCGATCGGCACCGCGCGGCCGCCCGCGTGTTCGACCTCTGCGACCGTCTGCTGCGCGGCGGCGAGGTCACGCACGTAGTTCACGCCGACGCACCAGCCGCGCGCGCCAAGCAGACGCGCGGTGGCACGGCCAATGCCGCGGCTGCCGCCGGTGATCAGAACAGCTTTCGTCATCGCAACCTCGTCGTTGGGGTGGTGCGTGCGCGGCGCGCTTCGCTCGGGTTCCGCGGACCCGGGATTCAGATCGCGTCGCTTTGGACCGCCGCCCATTTGTCGCGCGCGGGCGGCGCGTAGCGTTGCAGCTTGCCGATCAACGCGAGCGGATCGGCGTCGATCTGCAGCATGTCGAGATAGGTGTTGCGCATGAAGCCTTCGTCGACCGTGTGCTGAAGCAGGTCGATCAGCGGCGCGTAGAAGCCGTCGGTGTTCAGGAGTGCAACCGGTTTGCCGTGGTAGCCGAGCTGCGCCCACGTGAAGACCTCGAACAGCTCCTCGAGCGTGCCCGCGCCGCCGGGCATCGCGACGAACGCATCGGACAGCTCGGCCATCATCTTCTTGCGATGATGCATGTCGGGCACCACGTGCAGTTCGGTCAGGCCGTTATGCCCCACTTCCTTGCTGACGAGCAGCTCGGGAATCACGCCGATCGCGCGGCCGCCTTCGGCCATCACGGTATCGGCGATCACGCCCATCAGCCCCACCTTGCCGCCGCCATAGACGAGCGCGAGATCGGCCTCGACCAGCGCACGGCCGAACGCGCGCGCCGCCTGCGCATACAACGGTTTGGCTCCCATCGAGGAGCCGCAATAGACACACACCGACTTCATGCTCAACTGTCCTTCGATTCGTTGCGAGGCGCGGCGCCTTCACGCGGCGGCAGGTAGTCGTAGAACTCGCGCTTGGGCAGCCTGCCCGATACGAGATCGTCGAACAGCTGCCGCGAGCGGCCGCGCAGGTAGGGCGCCATCAGCGAGACGATCTGCACGCTGACCTGATGCAGCTCTTCGCGGATCGCTTCCTGCTCGTTGTATTTGCGCGGATTCATGACGAACTGATATGACAGCCAGTACGTGCCGATCACGCCGACGTTGGTGGCGATCACCTGCATTTCCTGCGGTGTCGCGACCATTTCGCCGTCGGCGACGAGCTGTTCGCAGAACTGGCTCGCGAAGCGCACCTTATGGCTGATGATCTGCTTGAAGTGCGTCTCGAGCGTGCGGTTGCGCGCGAGCAGGTCGTTCAGGTCGCGGTACAGGAAGCGGTAGCGCCACGTGAAATCGACCATGTACTGCAGATACGACCACATCTCGTCGATGGTCGCGCGATGGTCGTCGGGGAAACGCAGACGCTTCTCGATCTCCTGCTCGAACTGGCTGAAGATGCTGTTGATGATGTCGTCTTTGTTGCGGAAGTGGTAGTACAGGTTGCCTGGGCTGATTTCCATTTCCTCGGCGATCGTCGTCGTCGTGACGTTCGGCTCGCCGATTTCGTTGAACAGCTTCAACGACAGTTCGAGAATCCGTTCGCGCGTGCGGCGGGGAGGTTTGGCTTCCATGTCGTCCGGCCCTGGTTATGCCGGGCTGGGCGCGCGGCGGCGTGCCGCTGCTGCGTGTTCCACCCGGATGCGGTTGGTATATTGAGCTCTCCCGAACCCGCCGACACACGGCGGGCCCCCCGAAAGGGCAGGATGAGGCGAGGCGCGGATCCGTTTGCGCGAGCGCTTTCCTGTGAGACCGTCAAACGATTATAAACCGAGCGTTCTAATCCCCAACCGCCTGCGCGGATTTTCATCCTGTGGGGCGTGGCGAAGCGTGCGCTTCAACCCGCATCGAACCTCAAAGCCACGCGCGAACCCAGCCGACGACCAGCGGCCCGACGATGACTCCCCACGTCATCACACACATGCCGAGCGCGACCATCACGGCCGCACTGCCGAGATCCTTCGCGCGGCGCGACAACTCGTGACGTTCGAGCGAGATCCGGTCGATTGCCGCTTCGACGCTCGAATTGAGCAGCTCGACGATCAGCACGAGCAGCACCGAGCCGAGCAGCAACACGCGCGACACGGGATCGACGGGCACCACGAGGCCGCACGGAATCAGGATCGCGGCCAACGTGAGTTCCTGACGAAACGCGCTTTCCTCGCGAATCGCAACGCGAAAACCGGCCAGCGAGTTTTTCATCGCGTGCCATGCGCGCGTGAGGCCGCGGTTGCCTTTGTAGGGGTTGAAGGGCAGCGGGGCGAGCGGGTCGTCGGGGCTGAGCGGTTCGTTGGGGGCGTCGTGGCTTGAGTCGCGAGTCGTGTCCTGGGTGGCGTCAGGTTGCATGCCACCCGCGACGCTGGCGCCGCCGGTCGTGGTCCTCGCGCCGTTCACCCGATGCACGGTATCCGCATGCCCGGTCATACCCGGTTCGCGTACGTCGTCGAACGGTTCGATGCTGGTGGTGTCGCGGGTGGACTCGACGGCGCGCAGTGCGCCGTTCGACGCGCCTTCGGCGCTGGATCGACTGCTTCGCATGGATGGCTCCGCGCGCCGCATCACGCAGCGGCGCTTTCCTCACGATACGCCGTGTCGCGCAGCGGCTTCAGATGCGCGGCGAATTGTGCGGACGCCGCTGCCCACGAGAAGCGCTCGGCCCATGCGCGCGCATGCGACCGATCGATCTTCAGTGCCTCCAGACACGCTTCGCGCAGATCCTCGTGCATTGCACCGGCGCCGCCGTCGCCGAGCACGTCGATCGGGCCGGTGACCGGATAAGCGGCCACCGGCGTGCCGCATGCGAGCGCTTCGAGCAGCACGAGTCCGAACGTGTCGGTGCGGCTCGGAAACACGAAGACGTCGGCGGCCGCGTAGACCTTCGCGAGTTCGGCCTGCGACAGCACGCCCAGATAGTTGACCTGCGGATAGCGCGACTTCAGTTCGGCGAGCGCCGGACCTTCGCCCGCGACCCACTTCGAGCCGGGCAGGTCGAGCTGCAGGAATGCCTCGACGTTCTTCTCGACCGCCACGCGTCCCACGTACAGGAAGATCGGCCGCGCGGTGTTGAGCACCTTCGAGTCCATCGGACGGAAGATTTCGAGATCGACGCCGCGCGTCCACAGCACGACGTTCGTGAAGCCGAACTTCTCGAGGTCCTGCTTGACGATGGGGGTCGGCGCCATTACCGCGAGCGACGGCTTGTGGAACCAGTGCAGAAACCTGTAGGTCGCCGCGAGCGGGATGCGAAAGCGCGCCTGCACGTACTCGGGAAAGCGCGTGTGATACGCGGTCGTGAACGGCAGCTTGTGGTCGAGCGCATACGCGCGCGCGGCCATGCCCAGCGGACCTTCGGTCGCGATGTGCAACGCGTCGGGCGCGAAACGGTCGATGCGCTCGCGCAGCCGGCGGCGCGGCAGCAACGACAGGCGTATCTCCGGGTAAGTCGGGCACGGGATGGTGCGGAATTCGAGCGGCGTCAGCAGATCGACCTGATGGCCGAGCGCGGTGAGTTCGCGCCGGGTGTTCTTCAGCGTGCGTACGACACCGTTGACCTGCGGCTCCCATGCGTCGGTGACGATCATGATCTTCATCGCGTTGTTCATCGCTGCGGGCCCTGTGGAAGTGGAGAGTGGAAGTGCTCAGGCAGTGGCGCGGGCTTTTTGCGTGCCCGCCTGGGGCGCGCGCAGCGCAGTCCAGAAGATCACCTTGAGCTCGCCTTCATAAGTCTCGACGAGCGCCGACAGACTCTCGACCCAATCGCCATCGTTGCAATAGAGCACGCCATCGATCTCGCGCATCTCGGCCTTGTGGATGTGGCCGCAGACGACGCCGTCGCAGCCGCGGCGACGCGCTTCGTCGGTCATTACGCGTTCGAACGACGAGATGAAGTTGACCGCGTTCTTGACCTGATGCTTCAGGTATTGCGACAGCGACCAGTACGGAAATCCGAGTTTGCTGCGAATGCGGTTGAACCAGCGGTTCAGCACGAGGATCATCGTGTACAGCGTGTCGCCGAGATAGGCGAGCCATTTCGCGTGCTGGATCACGCCGTCGAACAGATCGCCGTGCACGATCCACAGCCGCTTGCCGGCGAGCGTCGTGTGGAACGCTTCGCCGCGTACGTGGATGTCGCCGAACGCGAGGTCGCAGAACTGGCGCGCGGCTTCGTCGTGATTGCCGGGCACGTAGATGACCTGAGTGCCTTTGCGCGCTTTGCGCAGCACTTTCTGCACGACGTCGTTGTGCGCCTGCGGCCAGTACCAGCCTTTCTTCAACTGCCAGCCGTCGATGATGTCGCCGACGAGGTACAGGTACTCCGATTCGTTGTGGCGCAGGAAGTCGAGCAGATATCCCGCCTGGCAGCCGCTCGAGCCGAGATGGATATCCGAGAGCCAGATCGTGCGATAGCGATGCGGATCGTCGTGGCCGTCATCGGGATGATCGGCGCGGGCATCGAGTGATGGCGTCGCGGGCAGCGGCAGGCCGTGTTGAGTAGAACCCGGAGCGGGCCGGAACGCGACGGGGTCGACGCTCGGTCCGGTTTGACGAAACAGGGAAGTCGCGGACGTATTGGGGTCCATGGCTCACGCGTCGAGTGGCGGTGCCCGTATTGGGCCGGGGGCGCGTGACTGCGGCGTGACAGTCATGAGAAGTTCTTATTACGGAGGGGCCTTGGCGGGGCCTGTTTTTTCGTTGTTCTGGCTTTGTTGGCCTTTCCTTGTTGTCTTGTCGGTCTATTAGCGTTGCCCCTGTGCGGGGCGGCACCTACTTTCTTTGCTGCTGCAAAGAAAGTAGGCAAAGAAGACAGCTCAAACCGCAAACTCTTAAGCGGGTCCCCTGGCTTGGAGGGGGTAGTGGTGCATCTGGAATCCGTGCCCCCGCACATTCCCCGTTCGTGACAAAGCCGTCATCCCTCCCACTCCGCACTACGTGCGTCGCGGACGGGTCTGCCAGGGAAACCAATGGTTTGGCCCGCGCAGCGGGGACCCTCGGCTGCGCCTCGGCGACGCGCCGAAACAACCAGTGGTTTTTGAGCGGGGATTCGGCGCGCGTAGCGCCGCCGGAAGAATGACTGCCTTGTCACTAGCGCGGAATGTGCGGGAGCACGGATTCCAGATGCACCACTACCTCACGCGGACCGAGGGACCCGCTTAAGAGTTGGCGGTTTGAGCTGTCTTCTTTGCCTACTTTCTTTGCAGCAGCAAAGAAAGTAGGTGCCGCCCCGCACAGGGGCTACGCTAATAGACCGACAAGCCAGCAAGGAAAGGCCAACACCGCACGAACAAAGGCAAAAAAGGCCTCCCACGCCCAAGGAGAGCACCGCATTCGGCCCATCGCCCACGCGCGCTAGCGCCCAACCGCTACCACCCGCGTCCCCGCGAGCCGATCATGCAAAAACTGCCGCTGCGGATCAAAACGCCCACTCGCGGCCCACACCACGAACCAGACGCCCGCAATAACAAGCGTCTGCGGCACCCGCAACCCAAGCAGTGGATGCAACGCCAGCGGCGGCAAAAACCACAACCAGGCGAACACATACCGCGCAATCGCCCGCCCAACCGAAACCGGCGCGCCATCAGCGCCAACAACCCGTAATCGCCAGGTTTTCATCGGCAGCGTCTGGCCGCCGTGCGTCCAGAACCAGACGAAGTACACGCCAACCACGAGGCCGATCCAGCCGGCGAGCAGGTTGTGATGCGCGAGCCCGTTACGCTGCTGCGTCAGCGTGCTGAACAGATAGCCGGCGACAAACACGACGCCGAACAGAATGACCGCTTCGTAGAGCAGTGCCGCGAGCCGTCGCCGGACGGTGGGCGCCGTGCCGCCGGGTGCGGCGGCAGGCAGGGTGGGGGTGGCGAGCGGCTGGGACACGTAATGGGTTCGGGGTCGGAATCAGGAGCCGTGGAAGATTGCCGGCGCTTCGGCAGGCGACACGGGCACCGGCGTCGCCGGTACGAAGCTGCCCGCCGCCGGAATCGCAGGCGTTGCCGGCAGCGAGGCCGCGGCCGGCGCGGAGGCAGCCGGCGCGGCGCTCGCCGCCGCGGCAGCACTGGCGCCGTGCTCGCGCGCATTCACGAACCGGTCGATGCCCTTGATCTCGTTGCGAGCCGATGGCGGCGCGCTGACGACGCTGGGGCGACGCTTGCGTTCGCTCGCGGCGAGCCGCTCCTTCGTTTCTTCGGGCAGTTGTTGGTACGCTTTCCACGCCTTCTGGCGCGCTTCGCGCGGTAACTCCTTCGAAACCTGGTAGTTTTCGCGCGCGACGCGGCGCTGATCGGGCGTCATGCGCACCCATTCACTCATGCGCTCATGCAGACGCTTTTGCGCATCCGGCGACATTTTTGTGTATCGCGACGCAATCTTGATCCACTTTCGCTTGCGTTCGTCGCTAAACGAATCCCATTGCGATGCGAATGGGGCCAGCGCGGCGTGGTCGGCGGCGCTCAGGCGTGACCACGCGAGGGGGCTATTGCTGCCCGGCAGGCCGGGCAATTCGACGGAAAGTGCGGGGGCGGGCGCGGGCGCGGCGACGTTGACGCCGGGCGACGGATTGCCCGCCGACGATGGGCTCGGGTGAAAGCGCGGATAGGTCGCGACAAACGACACCAGGGCCGCGATCGTGCATCCGAAAACAACGGCCAGGCCGCGCTTGTAACTCACCCGAGGAATCTCCCGCTCAGTGGGCGCGTGAAAGATACGCGTTAAAGCCGTGGTCGAGATAGGCATTGAGCGGCAGGTCGTCGCTTAGCATGGCGGCATCGATATCGGCAAGTTCGGCGGTGCGCTGGTGATCTTCCCAGTACGCGATGCCGATCAGGCTCACGACCAGCGCGGCCAGCGGCCACGCGAGCGCGAAGCGGCGCAGCGGCCAGCGGCGGCGCGGCTCGAAGCCTCCCTGCGGTAGCCCCGCCATCCCGGCCGGCATGCCGGCGAACGCAGGCACGAACACCGGCGCGCTGACGGCTTCGGGCTTTTTGCGCGCCAACGCGGCACGACGCGCGGCAGCGAGCCGGTCGACGGTGGCGGGAGGGAGGCTGGCGGTGTTTTCGTCAAGCGCGCGGCGCAGTTGACGCGCAAACTCGAGTTCTGTGTTTTCAAGGGAGCTCATAGCGTGATTCCTTTCGCCTTGAGCGCTTGCGCCAGCGTGTGAGTGGCCCGGGAGCAGTGCGTTTTCACGCTGCCTTCGGAGCAGCCCATTGCGGCGGCAGTCTCGGCGACATCCATATCCTCCCAATAACGCATGAGAAACGCCTCCCGTTGACGTGCCGGTAATTTCTGGATCTCGTTGTCGATCGACTGCAGGACCTGCTCTCGTTCGAGCTTCTGTTCGTTGCTCTCGGCGCCAGCCGAACCCGCCTCGGCCTCGAAGGTTTCCAGCGGATCGAACTCGTCGTCGTCGGCATTGCCGAGCGACGAGAATAGACTAACCCAGGTGTTGCGTACTTTGGCACGGCGGAAATAGTCGTGCGTCGCATTCTGCAGAATACGCTGAAACAGCAGCGGTAGCTCGGCCGCCGGACGGTCGCCGTATTTCTCGGCGAGCTTGATCATCGCGTCTTGCACGATGTCGAGGGACGCGTCGTCGTCCCGCACGGCGTAGACCGTCTGCTTGAATGCGCGCCTTTCGACGCCCGCCAGAAAATCGGCGAGTTCCTTGTCTGATGCCATCCGGTTGGGGTCGGCGCAGCAAGCGTGCGCGTAATCGGTCGAAAAATGTCGTAAAACTCGCGGATGCTAACAAACTTTTGCTCCGATAGGGGTGAAACCTGCTCAAGCTTGCATTTGCATGACGGTCGACATTCCGTCCGATCGCGCTCTCCTACGCGCGAGCAAATGGCAATATTTTCTTGACCGCGAGCGCGTCAGAAGCTATCGTCGCTGGTTCGCAACATAAGTGAGTTGTCTCAATTGAGGTGTGGCCCAAGAAGCCCTCCTGTCAACTGGACGCGCCGCTTGAACCCGAGCCACAAGCCCGGCAGAGAGCACCCGATCAATTTTTTGCCGAAAATTCGAAAGGTGAATCAATGAATATGCCCAGCGCGGAATTCTCCACGTCGGATACGACCCCCCATCACGAAGCAGACTCTATCGGCGCCACCGTGCTCATGAAGGCACTGGCCGACGAAGACGTCGAGTTCATCTGGGGCTATCCCGGCGGCTCGGTACTCTACATTTACGACGAGCTGTACAAGCAGGACAAGTTCCAGCATGTGCTCGTGCGCCACGAGCAGGCCGCCGTGCATGCCGCGGACGCCTACGCGCGCTCCACCGGCAAGGTCGGCGTGTGTCTCGTGACCTCCGGCCCCGGCGTCACCAACGCAGTGACCGGCATCGCGACCGCCTATATGGATTCGATCCCGTTGGTCGTGATCAGCGGCCAGGTGCCGACTGCCGCGATCGGTCAGGATGCATTCCAGGAATGCGACACGGTCGGCATCACGCGTCCCTGCGTAAAGCACAACTTCCTCGTGAAGGACGTGCGCGATCTCGCCGCCACGGTCAAGAAAGCTTTCTACATCGCCCGTACAGGCCGTCCCGGCCCAGTGCTGATCGACATTCCGAAGGACGTGTCGAAGACGCCGTGCCAATACGAGCCGATCAAGAGCGTTTCGCTGCGCTCATACAACCCGGTCACGAAGGGCCACTCCGGTCAGATCCGCAAGGCGGTGTCGCTGCTGCTGTCGGCGAAGCGTCCGTATATCTACACCGGCGGCGGCATCGTGCTCGCGGATGCGTCGCGTGAATTGAACCAGTTCGCCGATCTGCTCGGCTATCCGGTCACCAATACGCTAATGGGTCTGGGCGGCTACCGCTCGAGCGACAAGAAATTCCTCGGCATGCTCGGCATGCACGGCACGTACGAAGCCAATATGGCGATGCAGCACTGCGACGTGCTGATCGCGATCGGCGCGCGCTTCGACGACCGCGTGATCGGCGATCCGAGCCACTTCGCGTCGCGGCCGCGCAAGATCATCCATATCGACATCGATCCCTCTTCCATTTCCAAGCGCGTCAAGGTCGACATTCCGATCGTCGGCGACGTGAAGGAAGTGCTGAAGG
Source organism: Paraburkholderia sp. 31.1 (assembly GCF_014397645.1). Classification (NCBI taxonomy): domain Bacteria; kingdom Pseudomonadati; phylum Pseudomonadota; class Betaproteobacteria; order Burkholderiales; family Burkholderiaceae; genus Paraburkholderia; species Paraburkholderia sp. 31.1. Next base: position 54,669 of record NZ_VZQN01000009.1, on the reverse strand, counting down.
AACTGATCGAGCAGTTGCAGACGGCCGAGCATGGGCCCGACGCAGCGGCGCTCGCCGACTGGTGGAAGGACATTGAAGGCTGGCGCGCGAAAGATTGCCTGAAGTTCGACCGCAAGAGCGACATCATCAAGCCGCAGTACGTGGTCGAAAAGGCGTGGGAGCTGACCGACGGCAACGCGTTCGTGTGCTCCGACGTGGGCCAGCACCAGATGTGGGCCGCGCAGTTCTACAAGTTCAACAAGCCGCGTCGCTGGATCAATTCCGGTGGCCTCGGCACGATGGGCTTTGGCCTACCGGCCGCGATGGGCGTGAAGATGGCCCATCCGGACGACGACGTGCTGTGCATCACGGGCGAAGGCTCGATCCAGATGTGCATCCAGGAGCTGTCGACCTGCAAGCAGTACGACCTGCCGATCAAGATTATTTCGCTGAATAACCGCTATCTGGGCATGGTGCGCCAGTGGCAGCAGATCGAATACAGCAAACGCTATTCGCATTCGTACATGGATGCGCTGCCGGACTTCGTGAAGCTCGCCGAAGCGTACGGACACGTGGGCATGCGCATCGAGCGCACGGCCGATGTGGAGCCGGCGCTGAAGGAAGCGCTGCGCCTGAAGGATCGCACGGTGTTTCTCGACTTCCAGACCGATCCGACCGAAAACGTCTGGCCGATGGTTCAGGCCGGCAAGGGCATCACCGAGATGCTCATGGGTTCGGAAGATCTTTAACGACGGGGCGTCTGGATAACTCCAGCGCCGGCTTCGTGATGCGCGCCTTCAAAAAAGGCGAGGGCAGACGAAGCGGCGCCGCTCCGCTCGCAGACATCGACACATCATCTGGAAGAAGCGAAACATGAGACACATCATTTCCGTCCTGCTGGAAAACGAACCAGGCGCGCTGTCGCGCGTGGTGGGTCTGTTCTCCGCACGCGGCTACAACATTGAAACCTTGACGGTGGCTCCGACCGAAGACCGTTCGCTGTCGCGCATGACCATCGTCTCCGTTGGCTCGGACGACGTGATCGAACAGATCACGAAGCATCTGAACCGCCTGATCGAGGTGGTGAAAGTGGTCGACCTTACCGAGGGCGCCCACATCGAACGCGAGCTGATGCTGATCAAGGTGAGGGCGGTCGGCAAGGAACGTGAGGAGATGAAGCGGATGGCGGACATTTTCCGCGGCCGCATCATCGACGTCACCGAAAAGACCTACACGATCGAATTGACGGGGGCGAGCGACAAGCTCGACGCCTTCATCGAGGGGCTCGATTCCACGGCGATTCTCGAGACGGTCCGCACGGGCAGCTCGGGCATCGGTCGCGGCGAGCGCATTCTGAAGGTCTGAGGTCGCGTTTTGCAAGGCCGGGCAACGCGGTATCGCCCGGCTGGCAATAACAACATTCGCAGTACCCGAATTTCTCTGAATCATCGAATCTAGCCAAGGAACCGACATGAAAGTTTTCTACGACAAGGACGCCGATCTCTCCCTCATCAAGGGCAAGCAGGTCACCATCATCGGCTATGGCTCGCAAGGCCATGCGCACGCGCTGAACCTGAAGGAAAGCGGCGTGAACATCACGGTCGGTCTGCGCAAGGGCGGCGCATCGTGGAGCAAGGCTGAAAACGCCGGCCTGCAAGTCAAGGAAGTCGCGGAAGCGGTGAAGGGCGCGGACGTCGTCATGATGCTGCTGCCGGACGAGCAGATCGCCGACGTGTACGCGAAGGAAGTCCACGCGAACATCAAGCAGGGCGCAGCGCTCGCGTTCGCGCACGGCTTCAACGTTCACTACGGCCAGGTGATCCCGCGTGCCGACCTCGACGTCATCATGATCGCGCCGAAGGCGCCGGGCCACACGGTTCGCGGCACCTACTCCCAAGGTGGCGGCGTGCCGCACCTGATCGCGGTTGCGCAGGACAAGTCGGGCGCGGCGCGCGACATCGCGCTGTCGTACGCAGCGGCTAACGGCGGCGGCCGGGCCGGCATCATCGAAACGAACTTCCGCGAAGAAACCGAAACCGACCTGTTCGGCGAGCAGGCTGTGCTGTGCGGCGGTACCGTCGACCTGATCAAGGCCGGCTTCGAAACGCTGGTCGAAGCGGGTTACGCGCCGGAAATGGCGTACTTCGAGTGCCTGCACGAACTGAAGCTGATCGTCGACCTGATCTACGAAGGCGGCATCGCGAACATGAACTACTCGATCTCGAACAACGCCGAGTACGGCGAGTACGTGACGGGGCCGCGCATCGTGACCGCTGAAACGAAGAAGGCGATGAAGGCCGTGCTGACCGACATCCAGACCGGCGAATACGCGAAGAGCTTCATCATCGAGAACAAGGCTGGCGCACCGACGCTGCAATCGCGTCGCCGTCTGACGGCCGAGCACCAGATCGAGCAGGTTGGCTCGAAGCTGCGCGCGATGATGCCGTGGATCGCGAAGAACAAGCTCGTCGACCAGTCGAAGAACTAAGCGTCTCGACGTAACGAGGTTCGGCGCGGCGCTTCGGTGCGGCGGCCGGACCAGTCAAAAAGCCGTCCAAGGGTGCTGAACCCTGGGCGGCTTTTGCTATCCTACGGTTTTACAAAAACACAGAAGCCATCCATGAATTACCCTCATCCGATCATCGCGCGAGAAGGCTGGCCGTTCATCGCCATCGCGGCCGTCGTTGCATTACTGGTTCACGCCTTCGGGGGGTTCGGCTTTGCGTGGCTCTTCTGGCTGATCCTGATCTTCATCGTGCAGTTTTTCCGCGACCCGGCGCGTCCGATTCCGACGCAGGCCAACGCGGTGCTGTGTCCTGCCGACGGTCGTATCGTCGCGGTAGAAACCGCGCATGATCCTTATGCGAATCGCGAAGCGCTGAAGATCAGCGTGTTCATGAACGTATTCAACGTGCACTCGCAGCGCTCGCCCGTCGACGGTGCGATCTCGAAAGTCGAATACTTTCCTGGCGCCTATCTGAACGCGGCGGTCGATAAAGCCTCGCTCGAAAACGAGCGCAACGCGGTCGTGATCGAAATGGCCGGCGGCCAGACGGTCACGTCGGTGCAGATTGCCGGGCTGATCGCGCGGCGGATTCTTTGCTACGTCCGTGCAGGCGAGCCGCTGACCCGCGGCCAGCGTTACGGATTCATCCGCTTCGGTTCGCGCGTCGACGTGTATTTGCCGGTGGGCAGCCGTCCGCGCGTGTCGATCGGCGAGAAGGTGTCGGCGTCGTCCACAATCCTCGCCGAGCTGTAAAGCGGCATACAGGAGGTTGTCCGAATGGCCGCATTCAAACCGCGTCGACCCCGCAGCAGTGGACCGCTGCCGCGGCCGTTTCGTCGCAACAAGCCGCCGGTGGTCACGGAGTCGCCGGTCGCCGACAGCCGGCGCGCGCAGCGTCAGCAGTTCCTCAGAAAACGCGGCATCTACCTGCTGCCGAACGCATTCACCACGGCCGCGCTGTTCTGCGGCTTCTTCGCCGTCGTGCAGGCGATGAACGTGCGCTTCGAGATCGCGGCGATCGCGATCTTCGTCGCGATGGTGCTCGATGGCATGGACGGTCGCGTCGCGCGCATGACGCATACGCAAAGCGCGTTCGGCGAGCAGTTCGACAGCCTGTCGGACATGGTGTCGTTCGGTGTTGCGCCCGCGCTCGTGATGTACGAGTGGATCCTGAAGGACCTCGGCCGGTGGGGCTGGCTCGCGGCGTTCGTCTATTGTTCCGGCGCGGCGCTACGGCTCGCGCGTTTCAACACGAATATCGGCGTGGTCGACAAGCGTTTTTTCCAGGGCATGCCGAGCCCGGCCGCGGCGGCACTGATCGCCGGTTTCGTGTGGCTCGCCACCGACAACCGCGTGCCGCTGAAGCTCGTCTGGCTGCCGTGGGTCGCCTTCGTGCTGACTATCTACGCGGGCGTGACGATGGTGTCGAACGCGCCGTTCTATAGCGGCAAGGCGCTCGACGTACGGCATCGCGTGCCGTTCGGCGTGATCCTGCTGGTGGTGGTCGCCTTCGTGCTCGTGTCGTCCGATCCGCCGTTGATGCTGTTCGGTCTGTTCGTGCTGTACGGTCTGTCCGGCTACGTGTTCTGGGCGTATCAGGCGGTGCGCGGCCGGGCCAATCCGGCGCGTTCGATGTCGCACGACCGTTGAGGATTTGAACCGCGCTGCATCGCAGCGACGTACGAAAAACGGCAGCCTGCAGGCTGCCGTTTTTCGTTGGTTGGTGCCGTTACGCGGTCGCTTCGGACAGCGCCGCAGGCCGCCCCGGCGCGCATTGCGCGGTGGCTGGAATGCCGCTATAGTCGTCGGATCAGTGCGTGGGCGTGGCCGATTTTGCCGGGTCGGCGAGGCCGTTCGCTGCGCCGCGCCATCATGCTTCGTTCACGCCCTTATGCGTTTTTGCGTTCCGTCCGCACCGGCCGCGATCATCGTGATCGCCCTACCTTGCCAGCGGCGGCGCTCATCGTCCCATTCCAAAACCAAGTCCCACATCTGAACGACTCCCGAGGAGGCCCGACATGTCCGACAAACTGATCATTTTCGACACCACGCTGCGTGACGGCGAGCAATCGCCCGGCGCGTCGATGACGAAGGAAGAGAAGATCCGCATCGCCAGGCAACTCGAACGGATGAAAGTCGACGTGATCGAAGCGGGCTTCGCGGCCAGCTCGAACGGCGACTTCGACGCGATCCATACGATCGCCGGCCTCGTGAAGGACAGCACGATCTGCTCGCTTGCGCGCGCGAACGACAAGGACATACAGAAGGCCGCCGACGCACTGAAGCCGGCCGATCATTTCCGCATCCACACGTTCATCGCAACGTCGCCACTGCACATGGAGAAGAAGCTGCGGATGACGCCCGAGCAGGTATTCGAGCAGGCCAGGCTTGCGGTGCGTTTCGCGCGCAAGTTCACCGACGACGTCGAATTCTCGCCGGAAGACGGCAGCCGCTCGGATTTGGACTTCCTGTGCCGTGTGCTGGAAGCGGTGATCGCCGAAGGCGCGACCACGATCAACATCGCGGACACCGTCGGCTACGGCGTGCCGGAACTCTATGGCCAACTCGTGAAGACGCTGCGCGAGCGCATTCCCAACTCGCACAAGGCGGTGTTCTCCGTGCATTGCCACAATGACCTCGGCATGGCGGTCGCGAATTCGCTCGCCGGCGTGCAGATTGGCGGCGCGCGCCAGGTCGAATGCACGATCAACGGGCTCGGCGAGCGCGCGGGCAATACGTCGCTCGAAGAAATCGTAATGGCGGTGAAGACCCGCAAGGATTACTTCGGACTCGACGTCGGCCTCGACACGACTCAGATCGTGCCGGCCTCGAAGCTCGTGTCGCAGATCACTGGCTTCGTCGTGCAGCCGAACAAGGCCGTGGTCGGCGCGAACGCTTTCGCGCACGCGTCGGGCATCCATCAGGATGGCGTGCTGAAGGCGCGCGATACCTACGAAATCATGCGCGCGGAAGACGTGGGTTGGGCCGCGAACAAGATCGTGCTCGGCAAGCTGTCGGGCCGCAATGCGTTCAAACAGCGTCTGCAGGAGCTTGGCATCGCGCTCGACAGCGAAGCCGAACTGAACACCGCGTTCGCGCGCTTCAAGGAACTCGCCGATCGCAAGGCGGAGATCTTCGACGAAGACATCATCGCCATCGTCAACGAGGAATCGGCGGAAGCGCACGAGAAGGAGCACTACAAGTTTCTGTCGATGTCGCAGCATTCCGAAACCGGCGAGCAGCCGCACGCGAAGGTCGTGTTCTCGGTAGAGGGTAAAGAGATCACCGGCGAAGCGCGCGGCAACGGACCGGTCGACGCCACCCTCAACGCGATCGAAACGGAAGTGGGCAGCGGCTCCGAACTGCTGCTGTACTCGGTCAACGCGATCACGACCGGCACGCAGGCGCAGGGCGAAGTGACCGTGCGGTTGTCGAAGAGCGGGCGCATCGTCAACGGCACGGGCACTGATCCGGATATCGTCGCGGCATCCGCGAAGGCATATTTTTCGGCGCTCAACAAGCTGTATTCGAATGCGGACAAGGTGAATCCGCAGCGCTCGGAGTAACGCGAGCATGGCGCGCCGGTAGCGCGCGATCGCTTGTGTGGATCGGAGGAGAAGCCCCGTGGTGCTCGGCACACGGGGCTTTTTTCTGCCGTCATCGCGCAGCTGCGGCGGCGCGATATGACGAAACTACTCCGCCGTCGTGCGCCGCAGCGACCAGCCGCGCGTTGCGCGGGCCTGCTCGCGGACTTGAAATCTGACGTCGACGGTAATCCCACGGCGAGGCGCATCGGCGACGAACGCGTCCAGCAGTTCGCGCACGTCGTGATCGACGAAATCGGCGCGTGTCGCATCGACGATAACGGTGGCGCCATCCGGAATCTGCTGCAGATAGTGCTTGAGCGGCACTTTACCGAGAAACGACACGTCCTTGCGAAACGACAGCAGGTAGTGATCGCCATGCTGCGCGAGCACGATCGGGCCGCGCAGGTTTGCGTACAGCGCAAACAGCATGCTGCACAGGATGCCGAGCACGATACCGATCAGCAGATCGGTGACGAGCACACCGACGACTGTGACGATAAATGGTGCGAACGGCGCGAATCCCTGCCGCGCGAGCCCGGCGAACAACGACGGCTTGGCGAGTTTGAACCCGGTGAAGATCAGGATCGCGGCAAGGCAGGCGAGCGGGATCAGGTTGATCACGCTCGTGAGCGCGAACACGCTGACGAGAAGCAACACGCCGTGAACGATCGCCGAGAGGCGGCTTTTTGCGCCGGCATGGACGTTCGCGGAGCTGCGCACGATCACCGCGGTGATCGGCAGGCCGCCGATCGCACCCGCGATCAGATTGCCCACGCCCTGCGCCTTCAGCTCGCGATCGGGAGGCGCGCGGCGGCGCTCCGGATCGATCTGTTCGACCGCTTCGAGGCTCAGTAGCGTTTCGAGACTTGCGAGGATGGCGATCGTGATCGCAACACGCCATATGTCGGGATTGACGAGCTGGGCGAACCGTGGGCCGAAGTCGGCCGACGCGAGCACGGCCTGCAGTGCCGCGAACGATTCCAGCGATGGCAACGCGACCCGCCCTTCGGCGGGCGGTGCCAACGATGGCGCGACGAGATTGAGGGCGAGCGTCGCGCCGATGCCGAGCAGCACCACCGCGAGCGGCGCGGGCATGATGCGCACGACAGCGAAGCGGCGCAGCGCGCGCGTTTCCCAGCCGGCGAGGATCGCGAGCGACAGCAGTGTGATCAGCACGGCGGTCGGTGAGATTGGGCCGAGCGGCGTTGCGACCGCCGCCGCCGACTGGCCGGAGTCGGCGGTGCCGAACAGCCCCAGCGCAACGGGAAACTGCTTGAGGATCAACAGCACGCCGATGGCCGCGAGCATCCCCTTGATCACCGGCGACGGCACGTAGGCGGCGAACCGGCCGGCCTTGAGCATGCCGAAGCCGAACTGGATGACGCCCGACAGCAGTACGGCCAGCAGGAAAGCGGAAAAGCCGCCAAGCCGTGCGATGCCGTCGACGACGATCACGACGAGGCCCGCGGCCGGGCCGCTCACGCTCAGACGCGAGCCGCTCAGCGCGGCAACCACGAGCCCGCCAATGATGCCGGACACCAGTCCGGCAAACGGGTCGACGCCCGATGCGTGAGCAATGCCGAGGCAAAGCGGCAGGGCCACCAGAAAAACGGCCGTTCCGGCGAGCACGTCGCTCTGGAGCGCGGAGAAAGAGGTTTGATTATCCATGGTGTCGAAGAGCGGGAGGTGGGACGATGGGCGACGAACAGGTATGGCCCGATGACGATTCCGCTGTCGGCTCCGTCCGCGGTTCGAATGGGACGGGCGACGCGCTTCGCTAGGCCGCGCTGTGCGCCGCGGTCGTGCAGGTCATCGCGTCGTCGGCGGTATAGCCGGAGGTGAGAACCTTGATGCGCCCGTCGTCGAGCGCAAAGATCCAGCCGTGCACGAGCGGCGCCGGCTCAGCCTCGTGCACGATCGGGCTCGCCCGTAGCTGCCGCACCTGTTCGAGCACGTTCAGCTCGGCGAGGCGATTGACGCGATCCGGCTCGGTCGCCGCGCCGTCCAGCTCCGAGTGATGCGTTTTGGCGAGTGCGCAGAGCGGCGCGATACGGCGGTTCACATGGGGCAGCGCGGGGTCCGGCGGCAGCAGCGCGGCGCGCACGCCGCCGCAGCCATAGTGGCCGCAGACGATCACATGGCCGACCTTGAGCACCCGCACCGCGTATTCAAGGACGCTCGCGACGTTGTCGTCGCCGGGATGAAACAGGTTGGCGATGTTGCGATGGACGAACAGATCGCCTGGCTCGCAATGCGTGATCGTTTCGGCGGGCACGCGGCTGTCCGCGCAGCCGATCCAAAGAATGTGTGGATTCTGTCCGCGCATCAGGTCGCGAAAAAATGCCGGATTACGCGTCGCGGTTTCATGGGCCCACGCGACGTTGGCGACCAGCAGGTGTTTGGGTCGGTTCATCGTAGCAACTCCGTATGAGAGGCAATTGACCTGGCACCGGACCGAAACCGCGTCTGCACGTGATTGCGAGCCGGCGCCCGAACGGCGTTTACAATAACCTTTCTTTCGCAAAATTGTTGGCGCAAACAGGATAAAATTCTGTTTTATGCTTAAACAATAAAAAAGCCGCCTATCGAAGGCGGCTTTTTTGAGATTTGGTGCTTCTTCCGAAGAGTGCTCAATGCTCAGAACAGGTTGCGGCGGTCGGGGTCGTGCAGCGGGTCGGGGGTCTTCTGCGTGAGGCGCAAGATGCCCTGGTCATCGAAGTAGAAGTTGTACATCATGTACCAGACGTTGTCTTCGAGATAGCGATAGGTCCACACTTCGCGCCTCATCAGCGGGAAGTACGACGTTTCGACCGGGCGGCCGAAGTTCACCAGCACGTCGCCGCGTGTCCATTTGCCGATCTCGGCGCGGTAGAACTCGTTGGGCTGCAGCACCTGGCGCATGTTGATGATCTTGCCGGCTGCGTTGATGTCGGCGGCGGTGGTGGTTTCGCCCATCGGTTGGGTCGGCCACAACAGACGCTTGCCGCCGTCGGGCAGATCATAGGTTTCGCGCGGCGGACCGAGACGCGCGATGACCGTCGATGCGTCCGCTCCCTGTTGATACTGCTGCCACGGCTGGGCGCAGCCGGCGAGCGCGAGCACGCTCAGGCAAACGAGCGCGGCGCGGCGCAGACTGGCGCCGGCCGGGGCTGTGATAGCAGCCGCCGTGGGGTGGTGGCGGTTCGGCATGTATTCCTCCGATGGCGTTTGAATAGCGGTTCTTATCATCGAAACGCACTATTTTGACACGCGCTGTGGCGAAAGAACGGCGTTGCTTGAACGTGCGTCGCCACCAAACGGTAACGGATGCGCCGGCTTGCCTATTCCGTGCGCGTCATCCTATGATCCGCGCTTCGAAGATTCAGAGCGGACGACCATGACGGCGATGTGGCGAGGGGCGGCGGCGGTTGCGCTGACGGCGATTTCGATGGCGGTGGCGGGAGTTGGCGTGGCTGAGGCGGCGAATCCGGCCTCGACGGGCGCGAGTCAGGCGTCCGCGCAGGGGACCGTTCCGCCCACCGGCAAGCCGGGGAGCCGCGCGGCCACGCTGGCGGCAAGCCCGGCCGGTAATCACGCAAGCAAGTCCGCGAGCCTGCCGGCCGGCAAACTCACCGGTACGCCAATCCAGCTCGCGCTGATCGAAGGCATGTCCGGCCCGTTCGCGAACGCGGGCGCGGCAGTCGAGCGCAATCTGCGTTTCGGTGTCGAGCAGGTCAACGAGCACGGCGGCGTGGAGCTCGCGGACGGCGCGCATCCGTTCGAACTCGTCGTGCTCGACAGCAAGGGCAGCACGGAGGAAGCGCTGACGCAATTGCGCGCGGCCGCGGATCGCCATATCGGCTACATCCTGCAGGGCAATAGCTCGGCGGTCGCCGCGGCGCTGATCGGTGCGATCGAGAAGCAGAACAGCCGCGAGCCGGACAACCGCGAACTGTTCCTCAACTACTCCGCCGACGACCCCGCGCTCACCAACGCGGACTGCAGCTTCTGGCACTTCCGCTTCGACGCGCACGCCGGCATGCGGATGGCCGCGCTCGCCGAGGTGATCGAGCGCGACAAGGCGGTGAAAAAGGTGTACCTGCTGAACCAGGATTACAGCTTCGGACACGACGTGAGCAGCCTCGCGCGTTCGACGCTCGCGGCGAAGCGTCCCGACATCGCGGTGGTCGGCGACGAATTTCACCCGATCGGCCGCGTGAAGGATTTCGCGCCGTACATCGCGAAGATCCGCGCGAGCGGCGCGGACGCCGTGATCACCGGCAACTGGGGCAACGACCTGACGCTGCTCGTGAAGGCGGCGCGCGAGCAGGGCCTCGACACGAAGTTCTACACGTTCTACGGCAACAGCCTCGGCGCGCCGGCCGCGCTTGGCGACGCAGGCGTGGGTCACGTGATCGCGGTGGCCGAGTGGCATCCGAATGTCGGTGGCGCGGCCTCCGACGCGTGGTACGCGGCGTTCCGCGCGCGCTTTCCGGCCGCCCAGGACGACTATCCGGTGCTGCGTATGCCACTGATGATCGAAACGCTCACCGCCGCGATGAGCCGCGCCGGCAGCGCCGCTCCGACGGCGGTCGCGAAAGCGCTCGAGGGCATCCGCTTCGACAACGGTATTCACGCATCGTGGATGCGCGCCGATGACCATCAGCTGATCCAGCCCCTCTACGTGATGCAGATGGACAAAGCCGGCACACCCGGCGTGCATTTCGATAACGAAGGGTCGGGCTATGGCTTCCGCACGGTGCTGGCGATACCAGCCGAGCGCACACTATTGCCGACGGTCTGCCGGATGCGGCGCCACTGAGCGCCCGCGAGCGACACTCAATCCGCCTTGCTGGCCCGGGGTTCGCGGCCGGAATCGGCTGTGCTACAATACGCGTCCCGTTGTTGGGCTGGGTTCTGATTCAGTTAATTCAGCCACGAACGGGACTCAGTAAATTGTGAAACGGGTATCCCACGGCACGGCCTTTCTTCCGTGACCGCCTGTCCAGTTATCAAGGAAATTGACATGTCCGCAGTTGAAGCAAGCAAGAAGTCCGAAGTCGTCGCGCAATTCGCACGCGCAGCCAACGACACCGGCTCCCCCGAAGTTCAGGTCGCGCTGCTCACGACCCGTATCAACGAACTGACCTCCCACTTCAAGGAGCACACGAAGGATCACCACAGCCGCCGCGGTCTGCTGCGCATGGTGAGCCGCCGTCGCAAGTTGCTCGACTACCTGAAGGGTAAGGACGCGGATCGTTACCGCAGCCTGATCGAGAAGCTGGGTCTGCGTAAGTAATCGGCCAGTCGTTCAGCAAGATGCCTGTGTCAGTTTCGCTGATACAGGCATTTTGTTTTTGCGCGGCGCGCTTCGTGTAACGCGCACCGCCTGTGATCCGCGGCGTATGCCGGTTCGCGCGGCGTCTACGGGCAAGCGTAGTAGGAGTAGCAGAACAGCAGTAGAAGAAGCAGTAACAGGAAACAAGGCCGGGCTTCAGGGCGGAGTTTTGTGTCATTCCAGCGGTTCGCGCGCAGTCGCAGCACGTGGCTCTCTGGAATGGCATAGCACGACTCTTCCCATGCGGCGCCGGCTTGGCGTTGCCGCGCCGCTCCGGTCCGCGCGGCATTACGATGAGGAAAAGCAATGACTATGTTCAATAAGATCGTCAAAGAGTTTAAGTGGGGGCAGCACAACGTTCGCCTCGAAACCGGTGAAATCGCTCGCCAGGCGGGCGGCGCGGTGATCGTCGACGTCGAAGATACCGTGGTGCTCGCCACCGTGGTCGGCGCGAAGACCGCGAAGCCGGGCCAGGACTTCTTCCCCCTCACCGTCGATTACATCGAAAAGACTTACGCCGCCGGCAAGATCCCGGGTGGCTTCTTCCGTCGCGAAGGCCGTCCGTCGGAAGGCGAGACGCTGATCTCGCGCCTGATCGACCGTCCGCTGCGTCCGCTCTTCCCGGAAGGCTTCTACAACGAAGTGCAGGTCGTGATTCACGTGCTGTCGCTGAATCCGGAAATCCCCGCCGACATCCCTGCGCTGATCGGCGCCTCGGCGGCGCTCGCGGTGTCCGGTCTGCCGTTCAACGGCCCGGTCGGCGCGGCGCGCGTGGCCTACATCAACAACGAATACGTGCTGAACCCGACGCGTCCGCAGATGAAGGAATCGGCACTCGACCTCGTCGTCGCCGGCACGGAACGCGCGGTGCTGATGGTCGAATCGGAAGCGCAGCAATTGAGCGAAGAAGTGATGCTCGGCGCCGTCGTGTTCGGTCACGAGCAGATGCAGACCGCGATCGACGCGATCCACGAACTCGTCCGCGAAGGCGGCAAGCCCGAGTGGGACTGGCAGCCCGCCGCAAAGAACGAAGCGCTGATCGCACGCGTGACCGAACTCGCGCAGGCCGATCTGCTCGCCGCTTACCAGATCCGCGACAAGCAGGCTCGCTCGACCAAGCTGAAGGAAGTCTACGCGGCGAGCTCGGCGAAGCTCGAGGAAGAAGCGGCGGCAGCGGGCACCGTGGCGGCCGACAAGGCGTCGGTCGGCAACGTGCTGTTCGACATCGAAGCGAAGATCGTCCGTACGCAGATCCTGAACGGCGAGCCACGTATCGACGGCCGCGACACGCGCACCGTGCGCCCGATCGAAATCCGCACCGGCGTGCTGCCGCGTACCCACGGCTCGGCGCTGTTCACGCGCGGCGAGACGCAGGCGATGGTGGTCGCGACGCTCGGCACGAAGGGCGACGAGCAAAACATCGACGCGCTCGAAGGCGAGTACCGCGAACGCTTCATGCTCCACTACAACATGCCTCCGTTCGCGACGGGCGAAACGGGCCGCGTCGGTTCGCCGAAGCGCCGTGAAATCGGTCACGGCCGTCTCGCCAAGCGCGCGCTCGTCGCCTGCCTGCCGAGCGCCGACGAGTTCGGCTACTCGATCCGCGTCGTGTCGGAAATCACCGAGTCGAACGGATCGTCGTCGATGGCTTCGGTGTGCGGCGGCTGCCTCGCGCTGATGGACGCCGGCGTGCCGATGAAGGCGCACGTCGCCGGTATCGCGATGGGCCTGATCCTCGAAGGTAATCGCTTCGCGGTGCTGACCGACATTCTCGGCGACGAAGATCACCTCGGCGACATGGACTTCAAGGTCGCGGGTACGGAACAAGGCGTGACCGCGCTGCAGATGGACATCAAGATTCAGGGCATCACGAAGGAAATCATGCAGGTCGCGCTCGCGCAGGCGAAGGAAGGCCGCATGCACATCCTCGGCAAGATGACCTCGGCCGTGGCCGGCGCGAACACCCAACTATCGGAGTTCGCACCGCGCATGATCACGATCAAGATCAACCCGGAAAAGATTCGCGACGTGATCGGCAAGGGCGGCTCGGTGATCCGGGCGCTCACCGAAGAAACCGGCACGACGATCGACATTTCGGATGACGGCGTCGTCACGATCGCGAGCACGAACAGCGAAGGCATGGCCGAAGCGAAGCGTCGTATCGAAGCGATCACGATGGAAGTCGAAGTGGGCCAGGTGTACGAAGGCACCGTGCTCAAGCTGCTCGACTTCGGCGCGATCGTGAACATCCTGCCGGGTAAGGATGGTCTGCTGCATATCTCCGAGATCGCGAACGAGCGCATCAAGGACATCAACGACTATCTGAAGGATGGCCAGCAGGTGAAGGTCAAGGTCATCCAGACGGACGAGAAGGGTCGTGTGCGTCTGTCGGCGAAGGCATTGCTGAACGACGCGCCGCAAGGCGAGCCGACGCCGCAGTAAGGCGGTAGCGGACAAACGGCCGGCCGTGTCATGCGCGCCGGCCGTTTTTCATGCAGGATGGATTGCGTTGCGCATTCGAATCGCAGCGGTGCGCTACGGCAGACGGCAGCAACGGGTAGGTAACGCAATCCAATCTTGGAGTTGACGCAGATGAAAGCGATCGAAATCACTGAATTCGGTGCGCCGGAAGTCCTCAAGCTGGCGGAGCGTCCGACGCCGCAGCTCAAGGCTGGCGAGGTGCTGATCAAGGTGGCGGCATCCGGCATCAATCGTCCGGACGTGTTTCAGCGCAAGGGCGGCTATGCGCCGCCGCCGGGAGCGTCGGATCTGCCGGGGCTGGAGGTGGCGGGCGAGATCGTCGGCGGCACGATCGACGCGAAGAACAACCCGTTTGGTCTGAAGATCGGCGATCGCGTGTGCGCGCTGCTCGCGGGCGGCGGCTACGCGGAATTTGCGGCCGCGCCGCTGCTGCAATGCCTGCCGGTGCCGACGGGGTTGTCGGATATCGAAGCGGCTTCGCTGCCCGAGACGTTTTTCACGGTGTGGAGCAACGTCTTCAATCGCGCGCAGCTCGGCCAGGGCGAGGGCGGTGCGAATGAAACGCTGCTCGTGCAGGGTGGTTCGAGCGGCATCGGCGTGACGGCGATCCAGATTGCGCACGCGCTCGGCTTCCGTGTGTTCGCGACCGCGGGTTCGGACGAAAAGTGCCGCGCGTGCGAAGCGCTCGGCGCCGAACGCGCGATCAACTACAGGACTGAAGATTTCGTCGAAGTCATCAAGTCGCTGACCAACGATCGTGGCGTCGACGTGATCCTCGACATGGTGGCAGGCAGCTACGTGCCGCGCGAATTGTCGGCTCTCGCCGACGGTGGCCGTATCGTACTAATTGCGCTGCTCGGCGGCGCGAAGGCGGAGCTGAACCTGAACGAAGTGTTGCGTCGCCGTCTGACGGTGACCGGCTCGACACTGCGACCACGGCCGATCGAGTTCAAGGCGCAGATCGCCGCGCAACTGAAGGAGCGCGTGTGGCCGCATCTCGAAGCTGGGCGCATCAAGCCGGTCGTGCATCGCGTGTTTCCGGCCGCCCAGGCTGCCGACGCGCATGCGCTGATGGAAAGCGGCACGCACGTCGGCAAGATCGTGTTGACGTGGGGTAAGGAGGCTTGACGTCATCGGTTTGACCCGATCCACCCCACGCAGTAAAATTGCGCGTTTTGCGCGCGCCGGATCAATCCGACGAGCGGGCCGCGAGCGCAGGAACAAACTGCAGCGAGGCGCGAGCGAAGTCCGCCGGCAGCAGGCCGGACTGGCAAGACAGGACAATACGAGACGATGTCGAATCAACAACGAGCCAAACTGGTAGTCGGTAACTGGAAGATGCATGGGCGGCTCGCCGCCAACGCCGCGTTGCTGCAGGCAGTGGCACAGGGCGCCAGTGAATTGCCGGCCGACGTGCGCGTCGGTGTGTGCGTGCCGAGCCTCTATCTCGGGCAGACTCAGTCGCTGCTCGAAGGCAGCCCGGTCGTGTGGGGCGTGCAGGACGTGTCCGCGTTCACGCATGGCGCCTATACCGGCGAAGTGGCTGCGCCGATGGTGACGGACTTCGGCGCCACGTTTGCGATCGTCGGGCACTCGGAGCGCCGCGCGTATCACCGCGAAAGCGCCGAACTGGTCGCGGTGAAAGCGCAGCGTGTGCTCGAGGCGGGTTTGACGCCGATCGTGTGCGTCGGCGAAACGCTCGAAGAACGCGAAGCGGGTTGCACCGAGCAGGTCGTCGGCGGTCAACTCGACGAGGTGCTCGCGAAGCTGTCGGCTCAGGAAGCGGCTCGCCTCGTCGTCGCGTATGAGCCGGTGTGGGCAATTGGCACCGGCAAGAGCGCATCGGCGGCACAGGCGCAGGCCGTGCATGGGTTCCTGCGCGCACGTCTTGCGGCCAAGGGGGCGGCGGAAGTGCCGTTGCTATACGGCGGCAGCGTTAAGCCGGACAACGCGGAAGAACTGTTCCGTCAGCTCGATATCGACGGCGGCCTGATCGGCGGCGCGTCGTTGAAAGATCAGGATTTCCTGGCGATCTGCAAGGCGGCCGCTGCGACCAGCGTAGCTGGTTAAGCTGGGCGTCTCGGCGAGGATGACTCCATTTCGCGCAACACACAGTGTGCGGCGCGGTTAAATAAAGACTCAGGTGAGTGTGATGCTGTATTTGAAAACATTGATTATCGTCGTTCAGTTGTTGTCGGCGTTCGGGGTCATCGGACTTGTGTTGCTGCAGCACGGCAAAGGTGCCGATATGGGCGCGGCTTTCGGCAGCGGCGCGTCGGGTAGCCTGTTCGGTGCGACGGGTTCGGCGAACTTCCTGTCGCGTACCACGGCAGTGCTCGCAGCGCTGTTCTTTGCCACGACACTGGCACTCACTTACCTTGGTGCGTATCACGTGAAGCCCTCGGCAGGCGTGCTGGGCGCGGCAGCTACTGCGCCGGTCGCGGCTTCGGCGCCGGCTGCGGGCTCGGCCCCGGTGGCGGCAGCACCGGCTTCGCCTGCGTCGGTTCCGGCGACGGGCGTGCCGAAATAAATTTTCGGCGGACGTGGTCTTGTGCGTTGAACAATCTGCTTAAGCAAGTTACAATTCAAGTCTTGAAGCGATTCGCGGGTTTTGCAAGTTGTTTTCCCGGATTGCATATAGTGCCGACGTGGTGAAATTGGTAGACACGCTATCTTGAGGGGGTAGTGGCGAAAGCTGTGCGAGTTCGAGTCTCGCCGTCGGCACCAAATGTTATCTAAATGCCAGCCGTTTGCTTCGCTTCGGCTGGCATTTTCACTTCTGGCGTATCGCTGTACGGCTTACGTCATGCGCGTTGAGGAAGTGATTTCGCGTCAGGGGTGCTATGCTCCTGACGGCACTCAGAACCAACCGATTGAGGATTGTCTTGAACCTCGCAGCCTATTTCCCCGTTTTGCTGTTCCTTATTGTGGGCACCGGTTTAGGCGTAGCACTGGTCAGTATTGGCAAGCTCCTCGGTCCCAACAAGCCCGACACCGAGAAAAACGCACCGTACGAGTGCGGCTTCGAAGCATTCGAAGATGCGCGCATGAAATTCGACGTGCGCTACTACCTCGTCGCCATTCTCTTCATCATTTTCGACCTTGAGACCGCATTCCTGTTCCCGTGGGGCGTGGCGTTGCGTGACATCGGCTGGACTGGGTTCACGGCAATGATGATTTTCCTGCTCGAGTTCCTGCTTGGCTTTGCCTACATCTGGAAGAAGGGCGGCCTCGACTGGGAATGATGGATTAATCGCCGGTTTGCGTGGGTGGCCAGGCTTGCCGCCCCGTCTGGAGTGGAAAGCAAATGAGTATCGAAGGGGTCTTGAAGGAAGGGTTTGTCACCACTACGGCGGACAAACTGATCAACTGGACACGCACCGGCTCGCTGTGGCCGATGACGTTCGGTCTTGCGTGCTGCGCGGTCGAGATGATGCATGCGGGCGCTGCCCGTTATGATCTCGACCGTTTCGGCGTGGTGTTTCGTCCGAGTCCGCGTCAGTCGGACGTGATGATCGTCGCCGGCACGCTGTGCAACAAGATGGCGCCCGCTCTGCGCAAGGTTTACGACCAGATGGCGGAGCCGCGGTGGGTGATCTCGATGGGCTCATGCGCGAACGGCGGTGGCTATTATCACTACTCATACTCGGTGGTGCGCGGCTGCGACCGGATCGTCCCGGTCGATGTGTACGTGCCGGGTTGTCCGCCCACGGCGGAAGCGCTGGTATACGGCGTGATCCAGCTGCAAGCCAAGATTCGCCGCACTAACACCATCGCCCGTCAATAAGGCCAACGCCTCCCCACAATATGGCAAGCAAACTCGAGACCCTGAAAGCGAACCTCGAGGCGGCCTTTGGCGGCCTCCTGTTGAGCGTGACCGAGTCGGTCGGTGAATTGACGATCGTCGTCAAGGCCGGCGACTACCTCAACGTGGCAAAGCGTCTGCGCGACGATCGCTCGCTCGGTTTCGAGCAGTGTGTCGACCTGTGCGGCGTCGATTATCAGACCTATGCCGAAGGCGCTTACGACGGCCCGCGTTTTGCGGCAGTGCTGCATCTGCTGTCGGTACAAAACAACTGGCGTCTGCGGCTGCGCGTGTTCGCGCCGGACGACGACATGCCGATCCTGCCGTCCGTCGTCGATATCTGGAATTCGGTCAACTGGTACGAGCGCGAAGCGTTCGACCTGTACGGCATCGTCTTCGAAGGTCACCCGGACCTGCGCCGCATTCTGACCGACTACGGTTTCATCGGTCATCCGTTCCGCAAGGATTTCCCGGTCTCCGGCTACGTCGAGATGCGTTACGACCCGGAAGAGAAGCGCGTCGTTTATCAGCCGGTGACGATCGAGCCGCGGGAAATCACGCCGCGCGTGATCCGCGAGGATCGCTATGGCGGTCTGAAACACTAAGAGAACGTCATGGCAGAGATCAAGAACTACACGCTCAACTTTGGTCCGCAGCACCCGGCAGCGCACGGTGTGTTGCGTCTCGTGCTCGAACTCGACGGCGAAGTGATCCAACGCGCCGATCCGCACATCGGTCTGCTGCATCGCGCGACTGAAAAGCTCGCCGAAAGCAAGACGTTCATCCAGTCGGTGCCGTACATGGACCGTCTCGACTACGTGTCGATGATGGCCAACGAGCACGGCTACGTGCTCGCCATTGAAAAGCTGCTCGGCATCGACGTGCCGCTGCGCGCGCAATACATTCGTGTGCTGTTCGACGAAGTCACGCGCGTGTTGAATCACCTGATGTGGATTGGCTCGCACGCGCTCGACGTCGGTGCGATGGCGGTGTTCCTGTATGCGTTCCGCGAGCGCGAAGACCTGATGGACGTGTACGAGGCGGTGTCGGGCGCGCGCATGCACGCGGCCTACTATCGCCCGGGCGGCGTCTATCGCGATCTGCCTGACGCAATGCCGCAATACAAGGCGTCGAAGATTCGCAATGCGAAGGCGTTGTCGAAGATGAACGAAAACCGTCAGGGTTCGCTGCTCGACTTCATCGACGACTTCTTTACGCGCTTCCCGAAGTGCGTCGACGAATACGAAACGCTGCTCACCGACAACCGGATCTGGAAGCAGCGTCTGGTTGGTATCGGCGTGGTCAGCCCGGAGCGCGCGCTGCAGCTCGGCATGACCGGCGCGATGCTGCGTGGCTCGGGCATCGAGTGGGATCTGCGCAAGAAGCAGCCGTATGAGGTTTATGACAAGCTCGACTTCGACATTCCGGTCGGCGTGAATGGCGACTGCTATGACCGCTATCTGGTGCGCGTCGAAGAAATGCGCCAGTCCACGCGTATCGCGAAACAGTGCATTGAGTGGCTGCGCAAAAATCCGGGCCCGGTAATGACGGACAATCACAAGGTTGCGCCGCCGTCGCGCGTCGGCATGAAGTCGAACATGGAAGATCTGATCCACCACTTCAAGCTGTTCACCGAAGGCTTCCATGTGCCCGAAGGCGAGGCGTATGCCGCAGTCGAACATCCGAAGGGCGAGTTCGGCATCTATCTGATCTCGGACGGCGCCAACAAGCCGTATCGTTTGAAGATCCGCGCCCCGGGCTATGCGCACCTGTCCGCGCTCGACGAAATGGCGCGCGGCCACATGATCGCCGACGCCGTGACGATCATCGGCACGCAGGACATCGTGTTCGGCGAAGTGGATCGCTAGGACGTATTCATCGACGCGCGTCTGCGGTCGTCGCACCGCCACGCGGGTCAAGCAAAGGAACGCCGGGTCTGTCGCAGTATGACGTGAGCGACAGGTTTTCGTTCGGTAGGAATTGAAAGAGTCGTGTCTGAAAATGATCTCAGCTGAAGGCCTGAAAGAAATCGATCGTGCGGTCGCAAAGTACCCCGCGGATCAGAAACAGTCCGCCGTGATGTCGGCGTTGGCCATTGCTCAAACGGAGCATGGCTGGCTGTCGCCCGAACTCATGCAGTTCGTCGCGGATTATCTCGGCATGCCGGCAATCGCCGTGCAGGAGGTAGCGACCTTCTACACGATGTATGAGACCTCGCCGGTCGGCAAGTTCAAGATCACGCTCTGTACGAACCTGCCGTGCCAGCTCGGCCCGGACGGCGGTTCCGAAAGCGCCGCTGAATACCTGAAGCAGAAGCTCGGCATCGACTTCGGCGAAACCACGCCCGACGGCAAATTCTCCCTGAAAGAAGGTGAGTGCATGGGTTCGTGCGGCGACGCGCCCGTGATGCTGGTGAACAACCAACGCATGTGCAGCTTCATGAGCCGCGAGAAGATCGACCAGCTGCTCGAGGAACTTTCGAAATGACGTCTTTACACGATCGTCACATCAAACCGCTGATTCTCGCCGGCCTGAACGGCGACAACTGGCATCTCGAAGATTACGTGGCGCGCGGCGGTTACGCCCAGCTGCGCCGTATCCTGGAAGAAAAGATCGCGCCCGAGCAGGTGATCGCCGACGTCAAGGGGTCGGGTCTGCGCGGCCGCGGCGGCGCGGGCTTCCCGACCGGTCTGAAGTGGAGCTTCATGCCGCGTCAGTTCCCGGGCCAGAAGTACCTCGTCTGTAATTCGGACGAGGGCGAGCCGGGTACGTTCAAGGACCGCGACATTCTGCGCTTCAATCCGCATTCGTTGATCGAAGGTATGGCGATCGGCGCGTACGCGATGGGCATCACGGTCGGCTACAACTATATTCACGGCGAAATCTGGGAAGTCTATAAGCGCTTCGAAGAAGCGTTGGAAGAAGCTCGCCGCGCCGGGTTCCTCGGCGACAACATCATGGGCTCTGGCTTTTCGTTTGAGCTGCATGCGCATCACGGTTACGGCGCGTACATCTGTGGCGAAGAAACCGCGCTGCTCGAATCGATCGAGGGCAAGAAGGGGCAGCCGCGCTTCAAGCCGCCGTTCCCGGCGAGCTTTGGCGTGTACGGCAAGCCGACCACGATCAACAACACCGAAACGTTCGCGGCGGTGCCGTTCCTGCTCGCCATCGGCCCGCAGAATTACCTTGAAATCGGCAAGCCGAACAACGGCGGCACGAAGATTTTCTCGGTGTCGGGCGACGTCGAGCGTCCGGGCAATTACGAAATTCCGCTCGGCACGCCGTTCGCGACGCTGATGGAACTCGCCGGCGGCATGCGTGGCGGCAAGAAGATCAAGGCTGTGATTCCTGGTGGTTCGTCGGCGCCGGTGATTCCGGGCGACATGATGATGCAGACCGATATGGATTACGACTCGATCGCGAAGGCCGGCTCGATGCTCGGCTCGGGCGCAGTGATCGTGATGGACGAGACGCGCTGCATGGTGCGCTCGCTGCTGCGCCTGTCGTACTTCTATTACGAAGAGTCGTGCGGTCAATGCACGCCTTGCCGTGAAGGCACGGGCTGGCTGTATCGCGTCGTGCATCGTATCGAGCATGGTCTCGGCCGCCAGGAAGATCTGGATCTGCTGAACTCCGTCGCGGAAAACATCATGGGCCGCACGATCTGCGCGCTCGGCGACGCGGCCGCGATGCCGGTCCGGGGCATGCTCAAGCACTACTGGGACGAATTCGAATATCACGTCGCCCACAAGCATTGCCTCGTCGGCGGTCATGCCGGCATGGCGGCGGCGCCCGAAACCGTGGCTGCCTGAGTCGGGCCGACAGGTTTGGCTGACGGATAACTACCAGACGAACACCTCAACCGCAGGATTCATCGCCCGAAGCGGGCGATGAACACGCGAACGATTGAGCGGTAACAGGTTAAGGAAGATTGACCATCATGGTTGAACTGGAAATAGACGGCAAGAAAGTCGAGGTGCCTGAAGGCAGCATGGTGATCCAGGCTGCGCATAAGGTCGACACCTACATTCCTCACTTCTGCTATCACAAGAAGCTGTCGATTGCGGCCAATTGCCGGATGTGTCTGGTCGATGTCGAGAAGATGCCGAAGGCCGTGCCCGCGTGCGCGACGCCGGTGTCGGCCGGCATGATCGTACGCACCAAGTCGGACAAGGCGGTGAAGGGACAGCAAGCCGTGATGGAATTCCTGCTGATCAACCATCCGCTCGATTGCCCGATCTGCGACCAGGGCGGCGAATGCCAGCTGCAGGATCTCGCCGTTGGTTACGGCAAGTCGTCGTCGCGCTACAGCGAAGAAAAGCGCGTGGTGTTCCACAAGAACGTGGGCCCACTTATCTCGATGGAAGAGATGTCGCGCTGCATCCACTGCACGCGTTGCGTCCGCTTCGGCCAGGAAATCGCGGGCGTGATGGAACTCGGCATGCTGGGCCGCGGCGAGCATGCGGAAATCACGTCGTTCGTCGGCAAGACGGTCGACTCCGAGCTGTCGGGCAACATGATCGACCTGTGCCCGGTCGGCGCGCTCACGAGCAAGCCGTTCCGCTACAGCGCCCGTACATGGGAGCTGTCGCGTCGCAAGTCGGTGAGCCCGCACGATTCCGTCGGCGCGAACCTCATCGTGCAGGTGAAAAACAATCGCGTGATGCGCGTTTTGCCGTTCGAAAACGAAGCGATCAACGAGTGCTGGATTTCGGACAAGGACCGCTTCTCGTACGAAGGCCTCAATAGCCCCGAGCGTCTGACCAAACCGATGCTCAAGCAGGGCGGCCAGTGGGTCGAAACCGACTGGCAGACAGCGCTCGAGTACGTGGTCAAGGGTCTGAAGGGCATCAAGGGCGACCACGGCGCGAACGCGCTCGCGGCGCTGTCGAGCGCGCACAGCACCGTCGAAGAACTGTTCCTGTTGAAGCAGATCGCGCAAGCGGTCGGCACGCCGAACGTCGACTTCCGTCTGCGTCAGTCGGATTTCTCGGCGCCCGTTACTGGCGCGCCGTGGCTCGGCGGCACGATCGCCGATCTGTCGAACGTCGATGCGGCGCTCGTGATCGGCTCGGATCTGCGCCGTGACCATCCGCTGTTCGCCGCGCGTTTGCGCCAGGTCGCACGAGGCGGTTCGGCACTTACGCTGCTCCAGGCCACCAACGACGACGCGATGATCCCTCAGGCGCAACGCGTGGTCGCGGCGCCGTCGGCATGGCTCGAGGTGTTGGCAGGCATCGCCGGTGCGGTGGGCGAAGCGAAGGGCGTCGCATTGCCGGAAGCATTCGCCGGCACACAGCCGACGGACGCGCACAAGCAGATCGCGAAATCGCTGACCACCGGCGAGCATCGCGTCGTGCTGCTCGGTAACGAAGCGGTCCGTCATCCGGACTTCGCGGCGATCCACGCCGCAGCGCAATGGATTGCCGAGGCAACCGGTGCAACGCTCGGTTTCCTGACCGAAGCGGCCAACACGGTCGGCGCGCACCTCGTGAACGCGCTGCCGGGCGAAGGCGGTCTGAACGCGCGCGAAGTGTTCGAGCAGCCGCGCAAGGGCTATCTGCTGTTGAATCTCGAGCCGGAATTCGACACGGCCAATCCGGCGCGGGCGCTTGCGGCGCTGAAGCAGGCCGAAATGGTCGTCGTGATGTCGCCGTTCCAGACCGGCGCCGACTATGCCGACGTGCTGCTGCCGATCGCGCCGTTCACCGAATCGGGCGGTACGTTCGTCAATGCCGAAGGCACGGTGCAGGCGTTCAACGGCGTCGTGCGTCCGCTCGGCGACACGCGTCCGGCCTGGAAGGTGTTGCGCGTGCTGGGCAGCCTGCTCGGCGCGCCGGGCTTCGAATACGACACGGTCGAAGAAGTGCGTGCGGCCGCGCTCGGCGACGGCGAGCTGAAGTCGCGTCTATCGAACCGCACCAGCGTCGCGGTGACGCGCGGCCGGGCCGCGAAGGCGGCGGAAGGCAAGTTCGAGCGTCTCGCGAACGTGCCGATCTATCATGCCGATGCGCTCGTGCGTCGCGCGGAGTCGCTGCATCTGACCGCGGCGGCCCGTACGGCGAATTCGGTCGGCCTGCCGGCTGCGCTGTTCGACAAACTGGGTTTGAAAGAGGGCGACGCGGTGCGCGTTCGTCAGGGCGAGCAAGCGGTGCAGTTGCCGGCCGTGCGCGATGCGAATCTTGCGGAGACGGTCGTCCGCGTATCGGCGGCTACGCCTGCCGGTGCAGCGCTGGGCAGCCTGTTCGGTGAACTGGTGGTGGAGAAGGCGTAAATGAGCTTGTTCGATACGATCAACTCGGGCGGCGCCCAACTTCTCGGTGTGGCATGGCCCACGGTGTGGGCGCTCGTGCGCATCCTGGTGGTGGCCGTCGCGATCCTGCTGTGCGTCGCTTACCTGATCCTGTGGGAGCGCAAGCTGATCGGCTGGATGCATGTGCGTCTCGGTCCGAACCGCGTCGGTCCCGCCGGGCTCTTGCAGCCGATCGCCGACGTGCTGAAACTGCTGCTGAAGGAAGTGATCCAGCCCGCTCAGGCAAGCCGCTGGATCTACATGATCGCGCCGATCATGGTGGTGGTGCCGGCCTTCGCGGTCTGGGCGGTGATTCCTTTCCAGGCGGGCGCGGTGCTCGGTGACATCAACGCGGGTCTGCTATACGCGATGGCGATCTCGTCGATCGGCGTGTATGGCGTGATTCTGGCCGGCTGGGCGTCGAACTCGAAGTACGCGTTCCTCGGCGCGATGCGCGCCGCCGCGCAGATGGTCTCGTACGAAATCTCGATGGGCTTCGCGCTGGTGGTCGTGCTGATGACGGCCGGCACGCTGAACCTGTCGGGCATCGTCGGCTCGCAGGAGCAGGGCTTCTTCGCCTCGCACGGCCTGAACTTCCTGTCCTGGAACTGGCTGCCGCTCCTGCCGATGTTCGTCGTCTACTTCATCTCGGGCATCGCGGAAACGAACCGTCACCCGTTCGACGTGGTGGAAGGCGAATCGGAAATCGTCGCGGGCCACATGATCGATTACTCGGGTATGGCGTTCGCGCTGTTCTTCCTCGCCGAGTACATCAACATGATCGTGATCTCGGCATTGGCTGCAACACTGTTCCTCGGCGGCTGGAGCGCCCCGTTCGGGTTCCTGTCGTTCATCCCGGGCATCGTCTGGCTCGTCGCCAAGGTTTTCTTCCTGTTGTCGGTGTTCATCTGGGCGCGTGCCACGTTCCCGCGCTACCGCTATGACCAGATCATGCGTCTCGGCTGGAAGATTTTCATTCCGGTCTGCGTGGTGTGGCTCGTGGTGGTCGGCTTCTGGATCATGTCGCCGTTGAACATCTGGAAATAAAGGGCGGACGAACCTATGACCGCAATCCAAAACTTCTTCAAGACTTTCTTCCTCACGGAACTCCTGAAAGGCCTCGCGCTGACCGGACGCTACGCGTTCCAGCGCAAGATCACCGTGCAGTTCCCGGAAGAGAAGACCCCGATCTCGCCGCGTTTCCGCGGTCTGCATGCGCTGCGCCGCTATGAAAACGGCGAAGAGCGCTGCATCGCGTGCAAGCTGTGCGAAGCAGTGTGCCCGGCGCTCGCGATCACAATCGAATCGGAAACGCGCGCGGACAACACGCGCCGCACGACGCGCTACGACATCGACCTGACCAAGTGCATCTTCTGCGGTTTCTGCGAAGAAAGCTGCCCGGTCGATTCGATCGTCGAGACGCACATTCTCGAGTATCACGGCGAGAAGCGCGGCGACCTTTACTTCACGAAGGAAATGCTGCTAGCCGTTGGCGACCGCTACGAAGCAGAAATCGCCGCCAACAAGGCAGCCGACGCACCGTATCGTTGAAGCGTTTTCCCGCTTGCTGCAAATGCGGCAGTAAAAGCAGTAACACGGCCTGCTGTCGGGCCGACCGCCGCGGCCTGAACGCCGCGGCACGGCGCACCTGTGTGGCGGTTCTGGCGGTTTCGTCCGCTTTTGCCAGCCACGGGTGCCAAAGAACAATGCCTGACGATGGCCTAACGATGAACCGGTAATCATGGAATTCACGACCGTACTGTTCTACATCTTCGCGCTGCTCCTGGTGATTTCAGGGCTGAAGGTGATCACCTCGCGCAACCCGGTGTCGTCCGCACTGTTTCTCGTGCTGGCGTTCTTCAACGCAGCGGCGATCTGGATGCTGCTGGAGGCCGAGTTCCTCGCGATCCTGCTGGTGCTGGTCTACGTCGGCGCGGTGATGGTGCTGTTCCTGTTCGTCGTGATGATGCTGGACGTCAATCTCGACGTGCTGCGCAAGGACTTCAAACGCTTCGTGCCGATGGCCTCGGCGGTGGGCGCGATCATCGTGATCGAAACCGCGCTGATCCTGTGGCACGGCTACGGCGCGACCACCACGGCGCTGCACGACACGGCCGCGGCTGCCGCTGGCATGGGCGACTGGTCGAACACGCGCCTGATCGGCAAGGTCATCTATACCGACTACATCTTCGCGTTCGAAATTGCCGGCCTGATCCTGCTGGTTGCCATCATCGCGGCGATCGCGCTGACCACGAGCCACAAGAAGGACAGCAAGCGTCAGAACGTCAGCGCACAGGTCAAGGTGCGCGTGCAGGACCGCGTGCGCGTTGTGAAGATGCCGTCAGAGAAAACCGCGGCGACCCTCGCTGCGGAACAGGCGGCTGCCGCGGCTGCCGCGGCAGCTGCAGCAGCAGCCGACTCGGCGCCGGCCAAGAACAGCTGAGCGGACAGGAGATAGAAATCATGTTGACCCTTGCCCATTACCTTGTCCTCGGCGCGATCCTGTTTGCGATCAGCATCGTCGGCATTTTCCTGAACCGCCGCAACGTCATCATCATCCTGATGGCGATCGAACTGATGCTGCTCGCGGTGAACACCAATTTCATCGCGTTCTCGCACTACCTGGGCGACGTGCATGGCCAGATTTTCGTCTTCTTCGTGCTGACGGTTGCGGCAGCCGAAGCGGCGATCGGTCTCGCAATTCTGGTGACCCTGTTCCGTAGTCTCGACACGATCAATGTCGAGGATCTCGATCAGCTCAAAGGTTAATTTCAGGAAAAGCGGTTATGTCCACGATACTCAATGAAAACCTGCTGTTGGCAATTCCGCTGGCACCGCTCGCTGGTTCCCTGATTGCGGGGCTGTTCGGCAAGGCGATAGGGCGGGCGGGTGCGCATTCGGTCACGATCCTCGGCGTCGCGATTTCGTTCATCCTGTCGGTCATGGTCTTTTTCCAGGTGATGGACGGCGCGAGCTTCAACGCTACCGTTTATCAATGGATGTCAATCGGCAAGACCCAGCTCGAAGTCGGTTTCCTGGTCGACTCGCTGACCGCGATGATGATCTGCGTGGTGAACTTCGTGTCGCTGATGGTGCATATCTACACGATCGGCTACATGGCCGACGACGACGGCTACCAGCGCTTCTTCTCGTACATCTCGCTGTTCACGTTCTCGATGCTGATGCTCGTGATGAGCAACAACTTCCTGCAGCTGTTCTTCGGCTGGGAAGCGGTGGGTCTCATGTCGTACCTGCTGATCGGCTTCTACTTCAAGCGTGAGAGTGCGATCTACGCGAACATGAAGGCGTTCATCGTGAATCGCGTCGGCGACTTCGGTTTCCTGCTCGGCATCGGTTTGCTGTTCGCGTTCGCCGGCTCGATGAACTACGGCGAAGTCTTCGCGAAGCGTACCGAACTCGCGGCGCTGAACTTCCCGGGTACCGACTGGGGCCTGCTGACGGTGGCTTGCATCTGCCTGTTCATCGGCGCGATGGGTAAGTCGGCTCAGTTCCCGCTGCACGTGTGGCTGCCGGACTCGATGGAAGGCCCGACGCCGATCTCCGCGCTGATTCACGCGGCGACCATGGTGACGGCCGGTATCTTCATGGTCACGCGCATGTCGCCGCTCTTCGAACTGTCGGATACGGCGCTGTCGTTCGTCATGGTCATCGGTGCGATTACCGCGCTGTTCATGGGTTTCCTCGGGATCGTCCAGAACGACATCAAGCGTGTGATCGCTTATTCCACGCTGTCGCAGCTCGGTTACATGACGGTCGCGCTCGGCGCGTCGGCATATTCGGTCGCCGTGTTTCACCTGATGACGCACGCGTTCTTCAAGGCGCTGCTGTTCCTCGGCGCGGGTTCGGTGATCATCGGCATGCATCACGATCAGGACATGCGCAACATGGGCGGCCTGCGCAAGTACATGCCGATTACGTGGATCACGTCGCTGATCGGTTCGCTCGCGCTGATCGGCACGCCGTTCTTCTCGGGCTTCTACTCGAAAGACTCGATCATCGACGCGGTGAAACTGTCGCATCTGCCGGGCTCGGGTTTCGCGTACTTCGCGGTGGTCGCAAGCGTGTTCGTGACCGCGTTGTATTCGTTCCGTATGTATTTCATGGTGTTCCACGGTGAGGAGCGCTTCCGCAATCCGAAGCACCCGGAATCGCCGATGGGCGCGGAGGCCGAGTCGCATGGGCATGACGACCATGGTCATGGTCACGACGACCACGCTCACGAGCCGCACGAAACGCCGTGGGTCGTGTGGGTGCCGCTCGTGCTGCTGGCGATTCCGTCGATCGTGATCGGCGCGATCGGCGTCGGTCCGATGCTGTTCGGCGACTTCTTCCAGCACGGCGTCGCGTTCGACAAGGTGATCTACATCAGCGAGAACCATCCGGCGCTGCATGAGATGACCGAAGAGTTCCAGGGCTGGGCGTCGATGGGTCTGCACTCGGTGTCGGGCCTGCCTGTGTGGCTCGCGCTCGCAGGCGTGGTGGTCGCATGGTTCCTGTATCTGGTCCGTCCGGATCTGCCCGCTGTCATCAAGCGCGCATTCGGCCCGATCTACACGTTGCTCGATAACAAGTACTACATGGACAAGATCAACGAAGTCGTGTTTGCGCGAGGCGCGGTGGCCATTGGCCGGGGTCTGTGGAAGGAAGGCGACGTGGTCGTGATCGACGGCATCGTCAACGGCAGCGCACGCTTTATCGGCTGGTTCGCGAGCGTGATCCGCTTCCTCCAATCCGGCTACATCTACCACTACGCGTTCGCCATGATCATCGGCATGCTGGGGCTCCTGACCCTGTTCGTAACGCTCGGCGGCAAATAAGGCGAGGGACACCCATGCACGCTTATCCGATTCTGAGCATCGCGATCTGGTTGCCGATCTTCTTCGGTCTGCTGGTCCTCGCGATCGGCAACGACGAGAACCCCGCCCCCGCGCGCTGGATTTCGCTGATCGGCTCGGTTCTGAGCTTCCTCGTCACGCTGCCACTGATCACCAGCTTCGATTCGAGCACCGCCGAGCTGCAGTTCGTCGAGCAGGCGAACTGGATCGAGCGCTTCCACATCACGTATCACCTCGGCGTGGACGGCATTTCGATGTGGTTCGTTGCGTTGACCGCGTTGATCACGGTGATCGTCGTGATCGCGGCGTGGGAAGTGATCACGAAGAACGTCGGCCAGTACCTCGCGGCCTTCCTGATCCTGTCGGGCATCATGGTCGGCGTGTTCAGCGCGGCCGACGGCCTGTTGTTCTACGTGTTCTTCGAAGCGACGCTGATCCCGATGTACATCATCATCGGCGTGTGGGGCGGTGCGAACCGCGTGTACGCGGCATTCAAGTTCTTCCTGTACACGCTGGCGGGCTCGCTGCTGATGCTGGTTGCGCTGATCTATCTGTACAACCAGACCGGCTCGTTCGACATCGCCACGTGGCAGCATGCGCAGATCGCGATGACGCCGCAGGTGCTACTGTTTATCGCGTTTTTCCTGGCCTTCGCGGTGAAGGTGCCGATGTGGCCGGTGCACACGTGGTTGCCGGACGCGCACGTGGAAGCGCCGACCGGCGGCTCGGTCGTGCTGGCCGCGATCATGCTGAAGCTCGGTGCGTACGGTTTCCTGCGCTTCTCGCTGCCGATCACGCCTGATGCGAGCCATTTCCTCGCACCGGTCGTCATCACGCTGTCGCTGATCGCGGTGATCTACATCGGTCTCGTCGCGATGGTGCAGGCCGACATGAAGAAACTGGTCGCGTATTCGTCGATCGCGCACATGGGCTTTGTCACGCTCGGCTTCTTTATCTTCAATCAGCTCGGCGCGGAAGGCGCGATCGTGCAGATGATCTCGCACGGTTTCGTGTCGGGCGCGATGTTCCTGTGCATCGGCGTACTGTACGACCGCATGCACTCGCGTCAGATCGCCGATTACGGCGGCGTCGTCAACGTGATGCCGAAGTTCGCGGCGTTCGTCATGCTGTTCGCGATGGCGAATTGCGGCTTGCCGGGCACTTCTGGTTTCGTCGGCGAATTCATGGTGATTCTGGCTTCCGTCCAGTACAACTTCTGGATCGCGAGTGGCGCGGCAGTCACGCTGATTCTCGGCGCGGCCTACACGCTGTGGATGTACAAGCGTGTGTACTTCGGCGCGGTCGCGAACGACCATGTGAAGAACCTGCTCGACATCGACCGTCGCGAATTTTTCATGCTGGCTGTGCTCGCCGCACTGACGCTGTTCATGGGCCTGTACCCGAAGCCCTTTACCGATGTGATGCACGTATCCGTGGAAAACCTCCTCTCCCACGTTGCCCAATCGAAGCTGCCGTTGCCTCAGTAACGACGAGCGGAGGAATTTAAGACCATGCAAAACGCCCCTATGACTGCTCTGTTGCCCGACGCACTGGTGATGTCCGCCATTGTCATCGCGTGGCTCAACGACACGTTCGTCGGCCAGGAGGGTCGCCGTACCACGTATTTCATCGCGTTCTTCTCGACGCTCGTCGCCGGGATCTGGTTCGCGATCAATGCGTTCGACCCGCAAGTGCATTACTTCTTCGATCACATGTACGTGGTCGATCCGTTCGCCAATGTGATGAAGGCGGTGGTGTCGCTCGGCTATGCGGTGACGATCGTTTATTCGCGTCGCTACCTCGAAGACCGTAGCCTGTTCCGCGGCGACTTCTTCCTGCTCGGCATGTTCTCGCTGCTCGGCCAGATCGTGATGATCTCGGGCAATAACTTCCTGACGCTGTATCTCGGTCTGGAACTGATGTCGCTGTCGCTGTACGCGGTGATCGCGCTGCGTCGCGAAGTGGCGTCGTCGAACGAAGCGGCGATGAAGTACTACGTGCTCGGCGCGCTGGCTTCCGGCTTCCTGCTGTACGGTGTTTCGATGCTGTATGGCGCGACCGGCTCGCTCGACCTGAACGAAGTGTTCAAGGCGATCAGCACGAGCCACTACGATCCGACCGTGCTGCTGTTCGGCGTCATCTTCATCGTGGCGGGCGTGGCGTTCAAGATGGGTGCGGTGCCGTTCCATATGTGGGTGCCTGACGTGTACCAGGGCGCACCGACGGCGATGACGCTCATCGTCGGCGGCGGCCCGAAGGTCGCGGCGTTCGCGTGGGGTCTGCGTTTCCTCGTGATGGGCCTGCTGCCGCTGGCGGTCGAATGGCAGCAGATGCTGGTGATTCTGGCGGCGCTGTCGCTGATCGTCGGCAACATCACCGGGATCGTGCAGCGCAACGTCAAGCGGATGCTCGCGTATTCGGCGATCTCGAACATGGGCTTCGTGCTGCTCGGCCTGCTCGCCGGCGTGGTCGACCAG
Source organism: Paraburkholderia sp. 31.1 (assembly GCF_014397645.1). NCBI lineage: Bacteria > Pseudomonadati > Pseudomonadota > Betaproteobacteria > Burkholderiales > Burkholderiaceae > Paraburkholderia > Paraburkholderia sp. 31.1. The sequence continues at coordinate 23,369 of NZ_VZQN01000009.1, read as the reverse complement.
AAGACCACGGGCGCCGCGAACGCGTACGGCTCGGCGATGTTCTACAGCATCGTCTACCTGATCACGACGCTCGGCACCTTCGGCGTCATCATGCTGCTCGCGCGCCGCGACTTCGAAGCGGACACGCTGGAGGACTTCAAGGGCCTCAATCAGCGCAGCGCGGTATTCGCGTTCGTGATGATGATCATGATGTTCTCGCTCGCGGGTATTCCGCCGGCAGTCGGCTTCTATGCGAAGCTCGCCGTGCTGCAAGCGACGATGAACGCCGGCCTGACCTGGCTCACCGTGCTCGCCGTGATCACGTCGCTGTTCGGCGCGTTCTACTACCTGCGTATCGTCAAGCTGATGTACTTCGACGAGCCGCAAGACAAGTCGCCGATCGTGGCGGACACGAGCACGCGCGCGTTGCTCGCGTTGAACGGCGTCGCCGTGCTGGTGCTCGGTATCGTGCCGGATCCGCTGTTGCGCGCCTGCTTGCAGGCGATCCAGCACACGCTGCTGCTCTGATGTCCGCTGCGGGCTGGTTTATCGTGCTGTTGGCGCTGGTCGGCGCCAACCTGCCGTTCCTGAATCAGCGCCTCTTCGCCGCGGTGCCGTTGAAAGCGGCGAAGAAAAGCGCCTGGCTCCGGATTGCCGAATTGATCGTGCTGTATTTCGTGGTCGGCGCGCTGGGCTTTTTGCTCGAAGCGCGCGCGGGAAATCGCTTCGAGCAGGGCTGGCAGTTCTACGCGATCACGTTCGCGCTGTTCGTCGTGTTCGCTTTCCCCGGCTTTACCTTCCAATATCTCGTCAAACGCCGCTGACGGCGTCCCGCCGTCGCGCGCGCCTGGCTGTTCTGAGGTCCGCACATGGCTGAGCTTCCCAATCACGACGCCGCGCTAACCGAGACTTGTATCGACAGCAAGACGGTCCATCAAGGACCGTTCATGACGGTCAAGTACGATACGGTCCGACTGCCCGACGGCAAACAGGCAACGCGCGAATACGTTCAGCATCCGGGCGCCGTCATGGTGATCCCCTTGTTCGACGACGCTCGCGTGCTGCTCGAAAGTCAGTATCGCTATCCGATGGGCAAGGTGATGGTCGAATATCCGGCCGGCAAGCTCGACCCGAACGAGGGCGCGCTGGCCTGCGCGGTCCGGGAACTGCGCGAGGAAACCGGCTATACCGCGCGCGAGTACGTGTACCTGACTCGGATTCACCCGATCATTTCTTACTCGACCGAATTCATTGATATCTATCTCGCGCGGGGCTTGACCGCGGGTGAGCACAACCTCGACGAAGGCGAGTTTCTCGAACTTTTCACCGCGACCGTGGAGCAGGTATCCGAGTGGGTGCGCACGGGCAAGATCACCGATGTGAAGACGATCATCGGTACCTTCTGGCTCGAGAAAGTGCTGTCGGGTACGTGGCCGACCGAGGCGCCCGAAACGGTATAAGTTCGGGTCTGCCCGATAGCTGATCCGCGTTGCAGGTGAACGGAGCCCCTGTTGGTCGATGACCGGCAGGGGCTTTTCATTGGCTTCGCGGTTTCTTTCTGGCTCGAAAAATAAGCCGTCTCCTATGCCATCTGGCTGGCTCGTCGTGGCGCCGGCGGCCGGCTAATATGAACCTCTCGATCACCGAATTCGTCGTCGATTTTGTTTTGGATGACTGAAGTTAAAGATCGCAGTGATCTCATTTCTGCTCCAGCACAGGTTGTCAATTGACAACCTGTGCTGGAGCGACTAAATTGGAGGTCTCGATGGTTCGAGCAAGGCACATGAAGAAAGAGATCGAGGCCGCATTGGCATACGCGGAGCAGCACGGCTGGCGCGTTCAGGACGGCGGAAGAGGTCATGCGTGGGGAAAAATCCATTGCCCGTACAGAGACGCCGAATGTCGTTGCGGGGAGTTCTGTATATCGAGCGTCTGGAGTACGCCGAAGAATGCCGGCAATCACGCCAGGCACTTGCGGCGCATCGTCGGCAACTGCACGGCACGGCGCTAGTGGGTTCGTAGGTATCACGCAGGTATCAAGCAGGTATCAAGCAGGAATCGCAACAACCTGGGCTCAACGAAGACAGGAGTAACGTATGGAATATGTGTTCACGTTGAAATACCGCCTCGCCGCGGAAGAATGCGATGCAGACGCAATCGTCGAGCGGTTGGGCGAAGCGGGGTGCGACGACGCCACGATTGGCGTCGGGCAACCCGGCCGCCTCGGGCTGCTTTTCACCCGTGAAGGCGCGAGCGCGCTCGCGGCTGTCACCAGCGCGCTCAAGGACGTGAAAGGTGCGGTGCCGTCCGCGCAGCTGATCGAGGCGGGACCTGACTTCGTAGGGCTGACCGACGTGGCCGAGGTGGCCGGCGTGTCGCGGCAAAACATGCGCAAGCTGATGCTGAACAACGCAATCGACTTCCCGTCACCGGTCCACGAAGGCAGTGCATCGGTGTGGCATCTGGCGGACGTGCTCGAATGGCTGACCGCGCGCGGCGGGTACGAGATTGAGGTCGGTGTGGCGGATGTCGCAAAACTCGCGAAGCAGATCAATCTGACGAAGGAGGCCCGTCAGATTGAACCGCGTGTGAGCCGTCAACTGAGCAATCTCGTGGCGTAGCAGTGCGCCGCAAGCGGGCCGTAGAGCGGAGCAGATGTGGCACCGCTTACTAGCCGGGCCGCCTTCGGCAGCACCTGCCGTAAAGCGTTAAAATCGCCCACCCGCGTCATATTCCCTTGCGGCCGCTGGCGGTTGCACGCCGGCTCTAAAGTTTTGCGAACGATCGTTCACAAATTTCCATTTTGCGCTAAACTGGCACGCAAGCCCTGATTCCACATGAAGGTCCTCGATTTACAGTGTCCGCATGGCCATCGGTTCGAAGGCTGGTTCGCTTCGACCGATGACTTCGAGTCGCAGCAGTCCCGCAAGCTCGTCGAATGTCCGATCTGCGGTGCGAACGAGGTGAGCCGTTTGCCTTCGGCACCGCGTCTGAATCTGTCGGGCGCGACCGACTCCAAGGCGCCGGCGGGCGTGGAGCAAATGCAGGCGCACATGATGCGCGCGCTGCGCGAGGTACTGGAGAAAACGGAGAACGTGGGCGACCGCTTCGCCGAGGAAGCACGACGCATTCACTACAACGAAGCGCCTGTGCGCAGTATTCGCGGTGTCACGACACCGGAGGATGCGCGTGCCTTGGTCGAGGAAGGCATCGAAGTGATGCCGCTGCCGGTCCCAGCTGCGCTGAAGGAACCACTGCAATAGCGCGGTGGCTCCAGGCGGCCGGGCGGTGGCGGCCAGGAGACACTACGCATGAATCTGGACTATTCCCCCGCTGAAGACGCGTTCCGCGCCGACATCCGCGCCTGGCTCGAAGCGAATCTGCCTCGCGAGCTGAGCGACAAGGTTCTCAATCACAAACGGCTTTCCCGCGAAGACTTCGCAAGCTGGCACAGGCTGCTCGGCACGCGAGGCTGGTCGGCAGTCGCGTGGCCGCGCGAATACGGCGGCCCCGGCTGGGACGCGACGCAACGACATATCTGGGAAGAAGAGTGCGCGCGTATCGGCGCACCTTCCGTGCTGCCTTTCGGTGTGTCGATGGTTGCGCCGGTGCTGATGAAGTACGGTAACGAGGCGCAGAAGCGCCACTATCTGCCGCGTATTCTCGACGGCACGGACTGGTGGTGTCAGGGCTACTCGGAACCGGGATCGGGTTCCGACCTTGCGTCGCTGCGCACCCGCGCGGAGCGCGTCGGTGATCATTACGTGGTCAACGGCCAGAAGACCTGGACCACGCTCGGCCAGCACGCCGACATGATGTTCTGCCTCGTGCGCACCGACAGCGGCGCCAAAAAGCAGGAGGGCATCTCGTTCCTGCTGATCGATATGAAAACCCCGGGCATCACGGTGCGGCCCATCATCACGCTCGACGAAGATCACGAAGTCAACGAGGTGTTCTTCGAGGACGTCAAAGTGCCGGTCGACAATCTCGTCGGCGAAGAAAATCGCGGCTGGACGTATGCGAAATATCTGCTCGGCCACGAGCGTACCGGCATTGCGCGAGTCGGAGCGTCGAAGCGTGAGCTGGCGTTTCTGAAGCGTGTCGCGCTGAATCAGAAAAAGAACGGCAAGCCGCTGCTGCACGATCCGGTGTTTGCGGCGAAGGTAGCGAGTCTCGAAATCGAGTTGATGGCGCTGGAAGTCACCGTGCAACGGGTGGTAGCCAACGAGGCGGGCGGTCGCGGCCCGGGCCCGGAAGCGTCGATGCTGAAGATCAAGGGCACGGAAGTGCAACAGGGGCTCACCGAGCTGATGTTCGAAGCAATCGGCCCGCTGGCCGCGCCGTTCGACGTGCCGTTCCTCGAAGGCGAACGCGAGCACAGTCTTGCCGGCGACGACGATGCCGCGCCGCTTGCCGCGTACTACTTCAACTTCCGCAAGACGTCGATTTACGGCGGCTCGAACGAAATTCAAAAGAACATCATCGCGCAGATGATTCTCGGACTTTGAGGAGCGGCGCATGGACTTCACTTTCAACGACGAACAACAGCAATTTGCCGATGCGCTGCGCCGCTATCTCGACAGGAGCTACGGCTTCGAAGCGCGCCAGCAGATCGTGCGCTCGGAGGCGGGCGTATCGGCTGTGCACTGGGCCGCGTTCACCGAACTGGGGCTGACCGCGTTGCCGGTGCCCGAAACGCAGGGCGGCTTCAACGGTGGTCCGATCGACATGCTCGTGGTCATGCAGGAGCTCGGCCGTGCGCTCGTCGTCGAGCCGTTTTGGGCGACCGCGGTCGGCATCGAAGCGCTGCGCCTTGCCGGCGCCGGCGACGGCGAAGATGCCGCGCTGCTCGAACGGGCGGCCCAGGGCGAAGCCAGGCTGGCCGTGGCGTTTCACGAGCCGCATGCGCGCTACGATCTGTTCGACGTCGCGACGACCGCGAGCGGGCAGCGTGCGCAGCACACGCTGAGCGGCACCAAATCGGTCGTGCTGCACGGCGCGCAGGCGGACCACTGGATCGTGCCGGCGCGCCTCGATGGCGAGATCGCACTCTTTGTCGTCGCGCGTGACGCGGCCGGCGTCACGCTCACCGAGTACCGCACGATCGACGGTCAACGCGCCGCGACGCTCGAATTCAATGGCACGCCCGCGCGCCGGCTCGCCGGCAAACACGCGGGGGCGGCAACCCTCGAGCAGATCGCCGACTACGGCACGCTGCTGCTGTGCGCGGAAGCGCTCGGCGCGCTCGACGCGCTCAATCACGCCACCGTCGAGTACACCAAAACGCGCCAGCAGTTCGGCCAGCCGATCGCGCGTTTCCAGGCGTTGCAGCATCGCATGGTCGAGATGCTGATCCACGCGGAGCAGGCGCGCTCGATCACGTATCTGGCCGCGATGCGCCACGCGAGTGAAGACGCGAACGAGCGCCGTCGAGCGATCTCCGCGGCAAAAGTTCGGGTCGGCCAGGCCGCGCGTTTCGTTGGTCAACAGGCGGTGCAGTTGCACGGCGGCATGGGTGTCACGAACGAAGTGGCGGCCGCGCATCTGTTCAAGCGCCTCGCGATCATCGAGACCACGCTTGGCGACGTCGATCATCATCTCGCGCGGTTTGCCACGCTGCCCGGATTTGCGGTCGCCGAAGACTGATCGGGCCGTTCCACCGGACAAAGGAGGTGCACGATGAAAATCAGTTTCGAAGACATGGAAGTGGGCTCGAGCCGCGAAATCGGCAAGCACATGTTCACGCGCGAGGAGATTGTCGAGTTCGCGCAGAAGTTCGATCCGCAGCCGTTTCATCTCGACGAAGCCGCCGCGGCCGAATCGCCGTTCCGCGGCCTCGTCGCGAGTGGTTGGCACACCTGCTCGGTAATGATGGGCATGCTCGTGCGCAAGGTACTGGCGGATTCGACATCGATGGGTTCGCCCGGGATCGACGAGATCCGCTGGCTCAAGCCGGTACGAGTCGGCGACACGATCACGATGATGAACGTCATCGTCGACAAGCGCGTGTCGCAGAGCAAGCCGGATCGCGGCATCGTGTCGACACGCTGGGAGGGCATCAATCAGCACGGCGAAACGGTGATCACCGTGCGCTCGAACGGCATGTTCGGCCTGCGCAATCCGGGAGCGGCGGCATGACGGCGAGCGCGGCGACGCTAGTCGCTTTCGACAATGCGGGTGCTTTGCGCGCGCTCATCGGCGCCGAGCCGCTCGTCAGCCAATGGCTGAGCGTCGATCAGGAGAGGGTCAACCGTTTCGCCGAGGCAACCGGCGATCATCAGTGGATTCACATCGATCCCGAGCGGGCCAAACGCGAATCGCCGTTTGGCGGCCCGGTCGCGCATGGGTTTTTGACGCTGTCGCTGATTCCGGCTTTGCTCGGCAAAACGGTGAAGATCGAGCAGCGCATGGGCGTCAACTATGGCTTGAACCGCGTGCGTTTCATGTCGCCGGTACCAGTGGGGTCGTCGCTGCGCGGGAAGTTCGCCGTCGAGTCGGTGACCGACGTCGACAACAGCGGTGTGCAACTCGCGTGGAACGTGACGCTGGAGCGTCAGGGCAGCGAACGACCGGTGTGCGTCGCGGAGTTCATCACGCGGCATTATTTCTAGCGTTTTCCCTTCGCAGACGAAATGAAAAAGCGCGAGCCGGCAGGCATGCCGCTCGCGCTTTCTGTTTGTGTCGAGCCGCGTCAGCGAGACGGCCGAAACTAGTGTTTCGCGTACTGCGTCGCGCCAAACAGGATCTCTTTCGCCTTGTCGTCCATCAGCGGCGCGCGCGCCGACGCCAGCACGTCGACGCCGCGCACCACCGCCGGCCGCGCAGCGATCTCTTCATGCCAGCGCTTCACGTTCGGCAAGGTATCGAGCTCGATGCCCTGGTTTTTCCACGAACGGGTCCACGGAAACGCGGCGATGTCCGCGATCGTATAGTCATTGCCGGCCAGGTAACGCGTCTTGCCGAGTTGCGTGTCCATCACGCCGTACAGACGTCGCGCCTCATTGGTGTAGCGATTGACCGCGTATTCGATCTGCTCGGGTGCATACACGCGGAAGTGATGCGTTTGCCCCAGCATCGGACCGAGGCCGCCCATCTGGAACATCAGCCATTGCAGTGCCGCGTAGCGCGCGGCCGGATCGCTCGGTAGAAACTTGCCGGTTTTCTCGGCCAGATAAATCAGGATCGCGCCCGATTCGAATAGCGCGAAGGGCCGGCCGTCGGCGCCCTTCGGACCTTCGGAATCGACGATCGCGGGAATCTTGTTGTTGGGACTGATGGCGAGAAATTCCGGCTTGAACTGGTCGCCGGCACCGATGTTCACGGCATGCACGTTGTAGGGTAGGCCCGTTTCCTCGAGCATGATATGAATCTTGTGGCCGTTCGGGGTCGCCCAGCTATAGACGTCGATCATCCTGGCTCCTTTGTTCGTCGAAGCGGCGCCGCAAAGAGGGCGCCGCCGTTGCCGAAAATTAGAGCATAGATCGCGCGACGCTGCTTGCCGCGGGCTCAGTCCCCACGCTCACACCGAGCCGAAGCACTCAAACGCGTGTGACCGGCATCTCAACGCGGGCCACCGAGCCCGCATCCATATGACGCGCAAGTTCGAGCTTGGCGATCGCGTTGCGATGCACTTCGTCGGGGCCGTCGGCGAAACGCAGCGTGCGCGCCGACGCATAGGCATACGCGAGCGGAAAATCGTCGCTGACGCCGCCGCCGCCATGAGCCTGAATCGCCCAGTCGATCACCTGACACGCCATGTTCGGCGCGACCACCTTGATCATCGCGATCTCGCCGCGCGCGCCCTTGTTGCCGACGGTATCCATCATGTACGCGGTCTTCAGCGTGAGCAGACGCGCCTGCTCGATCATGCAGCGCGCCTCGGCAAGACGCTCCTGCGTGACCCCTTGCGACGCCACCGGCTTGCCGAACGCGACACGCTGCAGCGAGCGCTTCGCCATCAATTCGAGCGCGCGTTCGGCGAGACCGATCAGGCGCATGCAGTGATGGATGCGTCCCGGGCCGAGACGGCCTTGCGCGATCTCGAAGCCGCGGCCTTCGCCGAGCAGCATGCTGGTAGCGGGCACGCGCACGTTGTCGAGTGTGATCTCCATGTGGCCGTGCGGCGCGTCGTCGTAACCGAACACCGTGAGCGGGCGATGCACGGTGATGCCGGTGGCGTCGGCGGGCACGAGGATCATCGACTGCTGCTGATGGCGCGGCGCGTCGGGATCGGTCTTGCCCATCACGATATAGACCTTGCAGCGCGGATCGCCCGCGCCCGACGACCACCACTTGTGACCGTTGATCACGTAATGGTCGCCATCGCGCACGATGCTGGTCTGGATGTTCGTCGCATCCGACGACGCGACCTCTGGCTCCGTCATCAGAAACGCCGAACGGATCTGCCCTTGCAGCAGCGGTTCGAGCCACTCGCGCTTGTTCTCTTCGCTGCCGTAGCGCTCGATCGTCTCCATGTTGCCGGTGTCCGGCGCGTTGCAGTTGAACACTTCCGGCGCCCACGGCACGCGGCCCATGATCTCGCACAGCGGCGCGTATTCGAGATTCGTCAGGCCCGCGCCGCGCTCCGATTGCGGCAGGAACAGATTCCATAGACCGGCGTCGCGCGCCTTCTGCTTGAGTTGCTCGACCAGTTCGGTCGGCACCCATGCGTTGCCGTTCTGGCGGTTGCGCGCGATCTCCGCATAGAACGCCTGTTCGTTCGGGTAAATGTGCTCGTCGAAAAAGGCGAGCAGTTTTTCGCGCAACGCCTGGACCTTCGGGGTGTAATCGAAATTCATCTTGGACCTCGCGGGTAACGGACTGCGAATGATGGGGAGCAGGGCGCGCCCTTGTGTCTAGAGAACCTTCTGCGCATAGCGCCAGGCGAGTTCGGCCATCGGCTTCGCGCGCCGGCCGGCGTCGAGCGCCTGCGCGTTCGATGCGGTACCGTCGACGACGCGCTTCATGATCCCTTGGAGGATCGCTGCGATGCGGAACATGTTGTAGGCCAGATAGAAATTCCAGTCGCCACGAATCTCGAAACCGGTGCGTTGGCAATAGCGCTCGACGTACCGCGCTTCATCGGGAATGCCGAGCGCGGCCCAATCGAGTCCCGCGATGCCGCGGAACTGCGTCGGGTCGACATGCCACGCCATGCAGTGGTAAGCAAAGTCGGCGAGCGGATCGCCGAGCGTCGACAGTTCCCAGTCGAGCACCGCGAGCACGCGCGGCTCGTTGCGATCGAAAATCAGATTGTCGAGCCGGTAGTCGCCGTGCACGACCGACACGCGCTCGTTCGTTTCGGCCGGCATATGCTGCGGCAGCCATTCGATCAGCCGGTGCATCGCGTCGATCGGCTCGGTCTCGGACGCCAGATACTGCTTGCTCCAGCGGCCGATCTGGCGCGCGAAGTAATTGCCCGGCTTACCGTAGTCGGCGAGGCCGGCGGTGGCGGCGTCGACACTGTGCAACGCCGCGATCACGCGATTCATTTCGTCGTAGATCGCCGCGCGCTCGGTGGGCGTCATGCCGGGCAGCGATTGATCCCACAGCACGCGACCTTCCACGAACTCCATCACGTAGAACGCGCGACCGATCACGCTTTCGTCCTCGCACAGCGCGAGCATCTGTGCGACCGGCACGTCGGTGTCGGCGAGCGCGTGCATCACGCGGTATTCGCGTTCGATCGCATGCGCGGACGGCAGCAGCTTCGCCGCGGGTCCGGGCTTCGCGCGCATCACGTACGCGCGCGACGGCGTGATCAGCTTGAACGTGGGATTGGATTGTCCGCCCGCGAATTGCTCGAGCGTGAGCGGCCCCTCGAATCCGTCGACATGTCCGGCCAGCCACGCGGCGAGCGCGTCGTTGTCGAAGCGTTGCCGCTCGTTGACCGGGCGGGTGCCCTCGAAAGCCGAGTAGTCCTGTCTGCGTGTCGGTTCGCCGGTCTGTGTGGCTTGCGCCATGTGTCTCCTCCAGTTCGGTGTCAGCTACGCTGGTATCGGATGAACTGTGCGTAGAGCATTTCCATCGTGGTGTTGCGAACGTCGCGATGCAACGGCGACGGCGGTGAATAGTTGAGCATGCGCAGCACCCAGTCGCGCGGCGCGGCGCCGACGTCGAGCGCATTGATGCAGCCGGTCGCCTGCGACAGATGACCGAAGAACGTGCGGCCGCCGGCCGTCAGCGCGTGCGACAGGATCGCGCGATTGACGCCGCCGTGCAGCACCAGCAACGCGGTGTCCCACGACGTGTCTTCGCGCAGCGCCGTGACGGCCGGCAGAACGCGATCGAACAGCTCGCCGATCGTTTCGCCGTCGAGAAAGCGCATGCTCTCCGGCACGATGCCGTCGAACACGCCGAGAAACGCGGCCTCGATATCGCTCGGCGGAATGCCGCCGAGCCGTCCGCCGCGAATTTCTCGCCACGCGGGCTCGATTTCGGGCTCGATCTGCTGACCCGTTTCGGCAAGCACGCACCGCGCGGTTTCGATCGTGCGGGGCAAGCCGCTGACGATCACGCGGTCAAAGCGCACCTGCTGCCCGGCGAACACGCGGCCCGCCGCGCTCGCCTGCTCGCGGCCGTTCGCGTTCAGCGGCACGGTTTCAGGATCGATCGCGCGGCCGGAGTCGTCGAAGTAGGTGACGTCGCCGTGACGCATCAGGAAGATGCGGCGCCGTTTCGGCAGTTGGTAGTCGGGCATGTCGGGCGGCTCTCTCGTCGTTCATTTGTAGATGGGTGCGCGTTTTTCGAGGAACGCGGTGATGCCTTCGAGACCGTCGCGATGATGCAGCGACGCGACGAAGTTATCGCGCTCGGCGACCAGATGATCAGCGAGCGGCTGCGTACCGGCCGCGGCGATCAGCCCCTTGATGCGCGCGACCGAATTGGGCGAAATCGCGCCGAGCTCGTCGGCCCAGGCGAGCGCGTTATCGAGCGCGGTGCCGGCTTTCGTGAGCCGGTTGACGACGCCGAGTTCGTGCAGACGCGCGGCGCCGATCGGCTTGGCTTCGATCAGTACCTCGGTGGCCAGCTGGCGCGGCAGCGCCTCGGCGAGAAACCACGAGCCGCCGCCGTCGGGCGTCAGACCGACGCGCGCGTAGGACATCGCGAATTTGGCGTTGTCCGCGGCGATGATCAGATCGCAGGCGAGCGCGAGCGAAAATCCCGCGCCTGCCGCCGCGCCTTCCACCGCGGCAATGACCGGCTTCGACGATAGCCGCAGTGCCGAAATCCATTGAGCGAGCATGTCGATGCTATCGGCTTGCACGGAGGGATCTTTCGCGCGATTTTCGAGCAGGCGGTTCAGGTTGCCGCCCGCGCAAAAGAAGTTATCGGCGCCGGTGATCACGACGGCGCGAATCGACGGATCGCGCTCGACGGTATCGAATGCCTCGATGCCCGCGGCGTACATGTCCGGATGCAGCGCGTTGCGCGCACCGGGGTTCGACAGCGTGAGGACCAGCGTGGATTCGCTGCTGGCCGGGCGTGAAGCGAGCAGGGCGGCGCTCATGATTGGGTCTCCGTTGGGATGTCGGCGGCGTCGCGCTGCGTGAGCGCGAGGCCGAGTTGCGCGCGTCTTGCGAGCCACGGCGACGGACGGTAGCGCGGCTCGCCGAGCACGCCGTGCATGTTGCGCAGGATCGTGAGAATGGTGGTGGCGCCGAGCGCGTCGCCGAGCGCGAGCGGTCCGCGCGGGTAGCCGAGGCCGAGCATGACGGCGAGGTCGATGTCCTCCGGCGTCGCGATCTGCTTCTGCGCGATGTCGCAGCCGATGTTGACGATCGTCGCGACCACCCGCTGCGCGACGAAGCCGGTCGAATCGCGGATCACGGTGACCGGGATGCCGTCGGCGGCGAACAGCGCATGCGCGCTATCGCGCGCGGCGCGTGTCGTGGCCGGTGTGGTCATCAGCGTGCGGCGTTGCGCGCTGAGGAGCGGGAACAGTGCGTCGACGGCGACGACGCGGCTCGCGTCGAGCGCTTCGTCGACCGCGGCCGTGGTCGCGTCGTGGCCAAACGGCGTGACGACGATCAGCGAACCGGCGGCGGGCGTCGCGTCTTCGTCGAGCTTTACGCCCGCTTTGCCGACCAGTTGCACGACGGCCTCGTACGCGTCGCGGTAGCGTTGGCTGACCCACACGCTTTGCGGCACCGTGGTCGGCGCGGGCGCTTCGGCGGCAACCTGCTGCTTGCCGTCCACGTAGCGATAGAAACCTTCGCCGCTCTTGCGGCCGAGCAGTCCGCCCGATAGCCGCGTGCCCGTGATCGGCGACGGCGTGTAACGCGGTTCTTCGTAGAACTGGTGATAGATCGACTCCATCACCGGATGCGACACGTCGAGCGCGGTCAGGTCCAGCAGCTCGAACGGCCCGAGGCGAAAGCCGGCCTGCTCGCGCATGATGCGGTCGATGTCCGCAAAGCTCGCGACGCCTTCGCCTGCCACGCGCAAGCCCTCGGTATTCATGCCGCGGCCCGCGTGATTGACGATGAAACCCGGCATGTCCTTCGCGCGCACCGGCGTGTGGCCCATGCGGCGCGCGAGATCCATCAGCGCGTCGCCGGCTTCGGGGTCGCTGCGCAGGCCGTCGATCACTTCGACGACCTTCATCAGTGGCACCGGATTGAAGAAGTGATAGCCGACCACGCGCGACGGATCGGTGCTGCCCGCGGCAATCGCGGTGATCGACAGCGACGACGTATTCGACGCGAGGATGCAGCGGCCGCTGACCACGGTTTCGAGCTCGCGAAACAGCGCCTGCTTCACCTCGAGCTTTTCGACGATCGCCTCGATGACGAGATCGCAGCCGACCAGTTCGCTGATCGCCTGCACGCCGCTCACGTTGGCGAGCGCGGCGAGCGAGCGCGACTGCTCCAGCTTGCCTTTGGCCGTCAATTTGGCGAAAGTCTCCGCGAGATAGTCGCGCGCGGCGCCGACGGCGGCCGCGTGGGTGTCGTAGAGCCGCACGCGCAGGCCCGCGAGCGCCGCGATTTGCGCGATACCGCGGCCCATCGCGCCGGTGCCGACGATGCCGATGGTCGCGATGCTGAAATTGCGAGAGTTCATTGTGATGCCCGACTCCATGGTTATTTTAGAATAGCACGATCGTGCAATTTCTTGGATGATTCGATGGAAAGCCGCTGCTTCAACCTCGACGCGCGGTCTCACACACCATGACACAAGGAGACACCCCATGATCAAGCTGTGCGGTTTTGCGCTGTCCAACTACTACAACAAGGTCAAGTTCGTGCTGCTCGAACATGGCATCGAGTTCGAGGAGCAGTTCGTGAAGCCGAGTCAGGAAGAAGCGCTGCTCGAGCATTCGCCGCTCGGCAAGGTGCCATATCTGCAGACCGAGCACGGCGACCTCTGCGAGTCGCAGTGCATCGTCGAATATCTGGCTGCGCGTTTTCCCGACAAGCGGATCTTCTCCGCCGATCCGTGGCAGGCCGCCAAGGAACGCGAAATGATCTTTTTCGTCGATGTACATCTCGAGCTGACAGTGCGCAATCTGTACAAGGAAGCGTTTTTCGGCGGCACGGTCAGCGACGCGACGAAAGGGCGCGTCGAGAAGCTGCTCACGCATCACATCGCCGGTTTCAAACGGATCGCGAAGTTCTCGCCGTATCTGTGCGGCGAGCAATTCAGCGTGGCGGATACCGCCGGCTACGTGAGCCTGCCGCTCGTCGGTATGGCGACACAGACCATTTACGGCCGCGATCTTCTGCTCGAAGCGGGGATCGACTGGAAGCGCTACGTGAAGACGATCAACCCGCGGCCGGCTGCGCAGCGCGTGACGGAGGATCGCAAGGCCTGTGTCGCGGCGTCGCGTGCGTCCTGAGGGCATGAGCGCAGTGCCATGAAGCGCGCATGGGTGCGAAGCGCACACCCGTGCCGCGCAGCGCGATGGCAAGTAACGTGGGTTCGTTCGTGGCATCGCGCAAGGCATCCTAGAGCCGCGCGAGCCGTTCGAGCGCGGTAGCGAGCGTGCCTTCCTGCTTGGCGAAGCAGAAACGCACTACGCCCGACTCGTGCGCCTCGTGATAGAACGCCGAGACCGGAATCGCCGCGACGCCGATTTCGCCGGTCAGCCATTGCGCGAATTCGGCTTCGGGCAGGTCGCTGATCGCCGAATAGTCGACGCACTGAAAATACGTGCCCGTGCACGGCAGCAGCCTGAAGCGCGAATTCGCGAGGCCCGCGTGGAAGAAATCGCGCTTGCGCTGATAGAACGCCGGCAGCTCCACGTATGGCGCCGGGTCCTTCATGTAATCGGCGAGGCCGATCTGCATCGGTGTGTTGACGGTGAACACGTTGAACTGGTGCACCTTGCGGAACTCGGCGGTCAGCGCGGCGGGCGCGGCCACATAGCCGACTTTCCAGCCCGTCACGTGGTAGGTCTTGCCGAAGCTCGACACGACGAAGCTGCGCTGCGCGAGTTCCGGATAACGCGCGACGCTTTCATGCGGCGCGCCGTCGTAGACCATGTGCTCGTACACCTCGTCGGACAGGATCAGCACGTTGGTGCCGCGCACGATCTCCTCGAGCTTGCGCACGTCCTGTTCGCGCCACACGGTTCCGGTCGGATTGTGCGGCGTGTTGATCATGATGAGCCGCGTCTTCGGCGTGATCGCGGCGGCGAGCTTGTCGAACGGGATCGCGTAGTCGGGTGCGTCGAGCGTGACGAAAACCGGCTTGCCGCCCGCGAGTTCGATCGACGGCAGATAGCTGTCGTAGGTCGGTTCGATCACGATCACTTCGTCGCCGGGATGGACAGTGCAAAGAATCGCGGTCAGCAACGCCTGTGTGGCGCCCGCGGTCACGGTGATTTCGCTATTGGCGTCGTAGCGGCGGCCGTACAGATTCGCGATCTTGTCCGAAATCGCCTGACGCAGCGGCAGCACACCGGCCATCGGCGGATACTGGTTGTGACCGTCGCGCATCGCGTTCGCGACCGCGTCGACGATGCGCGGATCGCAGGCGAAGTCGGGAAAGCCCTGACCCAGATTCACCGCGCCTTTTTCCGCGGCGAGCGCGCTCATCACGGTGAAAATCGTCGTGCCGACGTTCGGCAGGCGAGACGGAAACGTGGGGCTCGTGGGCGTGTCGTGCGGTGCGTTCATGGCGTCGTGGGTAGCAGGGCGATAAGGTGGGCCGGTTCTCGAACTGTCGTTGCGAAGGGCGAAGCCTGATTGTAGGGAATCGCGACACGCTGTGCGCGCCGCGGGTGTCACGTTGATCGTCAGAAGCCGCCTGACGATGAACCTTCAACATGCGCTCGGCTCAACGCGCCACACGGACGGTCGGATTCACGCGTTGACGGGCTCGCCCCCAGCATTCTGCGCGATGCCGATTGCCGCGACGAACGGTGCCGGTTGCGCGATCCTGAAGCCGAAGTCGCGCGCGATCCGTTTCGCGAGCTTCAGCACCGCACGGTCTTTCGACACGAGCCAGTCGGCCTGCGCCGCATGCGCAAGCTCGAGAAACTTCTGATCGTCGCGATCCTTGCATTGGGGCAGCGGCCGCGCGTCGGCGGCGGACTCGGTCGGCTCACACGGCTTGACCAGTTGCGCCAGCCGCGCGACGACCGCGAGCGCAGCGGCTTTGTCGACATTGCGGTGCGCGAACTGCGGATAGTCGAGCACGTAGGCGAGCTCGGCGAGGCAGCGCGCGTCGATCAGCGCGGCGAGCGCGCCGCTTTCGAGCGCGGCGGCGATCGGCCGCGTGTGAGGGTCGTCGAATACGAGTATGTCGATCCAGACATTGGAATCGAGTACGACGCGCAACGCGCCGCTTGAGGCGAGGGAACCGGGCATTCGTTACAATCGGGCTTTCGTCTTTGACCGCCAGGCACGGCGTGCCTGCAAGCCTCTATGATAATCGTTCTGTCGCCGGCGAAATCGCTCGACTACGACACCCCGCCGCACGTCAAAAAGCACACGATCCCCGATTTCGTCGATGACGCCGCCGAACTGATCAGCGGCCTGCGCCGTTTGTCGCCGCAACAGATCGCTTCGCTGATGAGCATTTCCGATCAGCTCGCGCACCTCAATTTTCAGCGTTACGCGGACTGGTCGCCGCAATTCGGCATGCACAACGCCAAGCAGGCGGTGCTCGCTTTCAACGGCGACGTGTACGAAGGTTTCGATGCGAAGACGTTGTCGTCGGCCGATCTCGACTATGCGCAGAATCACGTGCGGGTGCTGTCGGGCCTCTACGGCCTGCTGCGTCCGCTCGATCTGCTGCAGCCGTACCGGCTCGAAATGGGCACGCGCTTCGTCAATCCGCGCGGCAAGGATCTGTACGCGTTCTGGGGCGAGCGGATCACGCACGCGTTGAACGCGCAGTTGAAGAAGAATGCGGCCACCTCGCGCGTGCTGGTCAATTGCGCATCGGGCGAATATTTCAAGTCGGTCAAGCCGAAGCTGCTCGACGCGCCGGTCGTCACGCCGGTGTTCGAAGACTGGAAGGGCGGCCGCTACAAGATCATCAGCTTCCATGCAAAACGCGCGCGCGGCTTGATGGCGCGCTTCGCGGTGGAAAATCGCCTCGATCGTCCCGAGCAGTTGAAGGACTTCGAGACCGAAGGCTACGCGTTCAGTGCCGAAGCCTCGAACGACTCCACTTTCGTATTTCGCCGCCGCGTTGCGGAATAAGCGTGCCGCTGCGCTAAAAAGGCAGCGTGAATTCAGGCAGGGAAGACTCCGATGACGTTATCGATTACGAGCAATTTCGACGCAGGCGCAGTTGATGTGTTGTCCTGCGAGGACGCCGGCAATATTCGCCTGCGCGTACGGCCCGACAGCCACGCCGAGTTTGCGCAGTGGTTCTATTTCCGCCTGTCGGGCGCGGCGGGCGAGCGCTGCGCGATGACCTTCGAGAACGCCGCCGCGTGCGCGTTCGCGGAGGGCTGGCGCGACTATCGGGCGGTCGCGAGCTACGACCGCGTGAACTGGTTTCGCGTGCCGACGTCGTACGACGGCCGCGTGCTGACGATCGACCATACGCCCGATTTCGACAGCATCTACTACGCGTACTTCGAACCGTACAGCGAGGAGCGTCATGCGGAGTTTCTCGGCGCCGTGCAGCAGATGCCGCACGCGTCGCTGAGCGAACTCGGCAAGACGGTCGAAGGGCGACCGATTTCGCTGCTCACGCTCGGCACGCCGCCCGCCAACGATGCCGCCAACGCCGCGCCCAAAAAGAAAATCTGGCTGATTGCCCGGCAGCATCCGGGCGAGACGATGGCCGAATGGTTCATCGAGGGGTTCGTGAAGCGCCTCGCCGGTTGGGGCGATTGGGCGGGCGACCCGGTCGCGCGCAAGCTCTACGATCATGCGGTGTTTCACATCGTGCCGAACATGAATCCGGACGGCAGCGTGCGCGGCAATCTGCGCACCAACGCGGCCGGCGCGAACCTGAATCGCGAATGGATGGAGCCGGACGCCGCGCGCAGTCCCGAGGTGCTGGTGGTGCGCGACGCGATTCATGCGATAGGCTGCGACCTGTTCTTCGATATTCATGGCGACGAGGCATTGCCGTATGTGTTCGTCGCGGGCTCCGAAATGTTGCCGGGCTTCACCGAGCGGCAGGGCCGCGAGCAGACGGCGTTCATCGAGGCGTTCAAGCACGCGAGTCCGGATTTTCAGGACAAGTATGGCTATGCGGCGAGCAAGTATCGCGAGGATGCGTTGAAGCTCGCGTCGAAGTACATCGGCAACGAATTCGGCTGTCTGTCGTTGACGTTGGAAATGCCGTTCAAGGACAACGCAAATCTGCCCGACGAGCGGGTCGGCTGGAACGGCGAGCGCAGCGCATCGCTTGGCGCCGCAATGTTGCAAGCGATCCTGCGACACGTGGAGACGTTCGCCTGAAGAAGCGGACGGATGGACACAAAAAACGAGGCACGCACGGCAAAAGTGCGTGCCTCGTTTTTTATTGGGGCGACTGATCGGACGGTGGCGCGGCTCGATCAGCGCCAGATGTCATTGGCTCTTCTTCTTCGAGCTCTTGTTTGCCGATTTGCTCGACGTCGTGCGCGACGATTGGCCCGAGCCTGTCTTCGACGACTTCTTCGACGTCTTGCCGCCGACCGCGTGCTTGCCTTTGCCGCCTTTGTGCTTGCCCGATCCCGCGCTAGGCGCGCGGTTTGGCGGTACCGGATCGTTCCAGCTGAACGCGAGCATTTGCGAGCCGACGTAGCCGCAGCGGAATTTCAGATCGGCCGGCTCGCCCGAGTTGTCCTGGCGCACGCCGACGCCCTCGACGGTGACGATGCTGTCCACCTTGACGCGCTGCTTGCCTTCGTCGAACGAGTCGTTCCATGGCGTGACCGACGAGTGCGCACTGTCGAACGAACTGGACGGGAATTCGACGTGGTCGAAAGCGGTCGACGTGCTCGCGACGAAGTCGCCATGCGCGGCGCAGTCCGCGACGAGCGGATCCGCGTGCATTTCGGTGATAAATCTTTTGACGAGGTCGTTGTGCTGTTCGAGCTGATCAGCGAGTGCGGGAGCCGCGCAGATGAGCGAGAGACTCGCTGCGCAGGCTGCCAACCGGCCGATCACCCGCAGCAACCGGCTCGGTACATTGGTGCGATCCATCTAGTTCTTTAGACGCAAATGGGAGATGAGGCAAATAAGATGCCCTGCGTAAGGGTTGAGTTCAATGTTGCTGCAAATATTCTGCCTTGTCCTGGCGGGGACGCCCGGAAAGTCTCCAGTGACGAGGCGCTGATTATCACAGATGCGCCGCACGCGACGTCAAAGCGCGCATTCTCAGGTGCGCGGGCCGCCCAGACGATAGCGCCGCACGTCGTAGGTGGTCACCCACGCGGGACGGTAGACCGCGATCAGCGCGGTCGCCATGCCAGTGAACCATGCTTCGCCGGTGGCGAGCAGCAGCACGCTGAGCGCGTAGCCGATCGGCACCACGGTCATCGAACCGCCGGACACCGCGATATGGATGCCGAGCGCTGCCGCAGCCGTCAACGACACGGCAATGGCGGGCGAAACGAAGCCCTGGCCGAAGATGAACATGAAAAGATTGCGCGGTAGCCACGCGGTGCAGATGCGCTGGAGCAAGGTCGAGATGGCGACGGGCAGGGCTCCGTACACGAGGAACGTCAGCGCGATGCCCTGCCACGGCGCATCGAAGACGACGGCGGCCAGACCCGCGACCACCGCCATCGCGATCAGGGCGAGCCCCCAGTCGAACAGCGTGACGACGAGCGTGGCGCCGAGCAGGTGCATCACGGTGCCGTCGTCGAGCCAGGCGTTGCTCGACCACAGCACCGACACCGCGACGATTATCGCGAGCCAGACATGCTGGAGCGTGCCGTCCTGAAGTCTTTTGAAAGGTTTTTTCCACAGCGCGAGCGCGATCACCATCGCAGTGGCAATCCAGCCACCGACAGCGACCCAGAACGGAAGCGGTGTGTAGAGGAAACCCATGTGTCTCATATTACTCGTTGGACGACAAAAGGTGTGAGCGGATTCCATGCCAGCCCACCCTCGACGCTGCGCGCATGCGGACGTTCCAACCCATGCGCGCGGCGTGCCCCGCGCCCCGCGTCATGCGGAACCCGGCCCGACCGACTTCCGCGCGGGCCGGCCGGGTGGGGCCTCACCGTACGACGTGGCGGGCTCCGCGGCCATCGGTAGCGCGCTGCTGGTGTCGCTGCCCGGCAACGGATACTGGAAGCGCGCACGTGTGCGGCGCCGGAGCGGAACCGGGCCAGGCTGCCCGCGGATGACCGGCCGCGCGCTGTGCTCGCCGTTGTTGCGCAGCACTTGCAAATGATTCGTGAGCCATCCGTTGTAAAGCGCGACCGCGGCGGCGCGATTGGGCGCACCAAGTTGCTGGAATATGCTCGTCAGGTGGATCTTGACCGTACCTTCGCTAATGCCGAGCGTGCGCGCGATCATCTTGTTGGTGCTGCCCATGTGCACGCAGCGCATGATCTGCTCCTGCCGCGGTGACAGCCCGCCCGAGAGTTTGTTGCGGCGGGGCGGCGGACTTTCTTCGTCGAACGTACGGATCGCGGTGTCGGTCGGCAGCGGCGGATCGATCGCCAGCGCGCCGGGCGGCACGTAGTGACCGCCGAGCAGCACCATTTCCAATGCGCGCACGATCAGGCAGGGATCGGTGTCGCGTGGAACAACGCCGAGCACACCTTCGTCCATCAGCGCGCGCACGAGCGCGGGCAAAGTCCCGTCGGTGAGCACGCTGATGCGCAGGTCCGGAAAGTGGCTGAGCAACGCGCGCACCTGCGCAACCGACATCCAGTCCTCCCAGTCGATCACGACGAGATCAGGCCGATAACGCTTGAACGGACGTTCGAGC
The DNA here is from genome assembly GCF_014397645.1 of Paraburkholderia sp. 31.1. Classification (NCBI taxonomy): domain Bacteria; kingdom Pseudomonadati; phylum Pseudomonadota; class Betaproteobacteria; order Burkholderiales; family Burkholderiaceae; genus Paraburkholderia; species Paraburkholderia sp. 31.1. The sequence goes on along the minus strand of NZ_VZQN01000009.1, from coordinate 3,050 downwards.
AGACGCCATTCATCGGCTTCTGTGAAGCGTGCCAGCCGGTCGATCTGCCGCAGCAAGGCCTTGAGTCCATCACGTCGTTCTGCGTTTGAATTGAGAATCGCGAAGCGCATGCATGTCTCCAGATGTATCGGGCGAAATGGCGCGACGCATCTGTGGGACTCGTGGAGCTGACTCGATCACGGCGATGCGTCACCGTGCCTATGATGACAAATTCCCTTCGTTTTGACGGCTGTCCAAAAGGCATAAGAAATGCGGACAATCAACAAAAAAGCCCCGTACATACGGGGCTTTTTTGCGATAAGGCAGGGATGTCGACTTCGAAATCAATGGAAATGGGGTTGCGCGGGCTCGGCGTCTTCGGGCATTTCCGCGTGGACGATTTCGCCGAGCGGGTCCGCATACAGTGGCACGCCGCAGTCGTCGCAATATTCCGGCTCGAAGCGGCCCGCGTGGCGGCGCACATCCGTGATGCCGGTTTCCTTGAGCAGCGCGACGATTTCCTCGAGCGGTTCGTCCGAGCCGGTGATTTCCTCCGGCTCCTCGTCGATGCCCGCCTCGCCGTTTTCGCGGCCGTAGAGTGGCCACACGACACCGTAGATCACGTCGTTGCTGCCCTTGCGCGTGAAGCCGACGCGGTACTCGTCGATGCGCCGTTCGCCGAAGCCGGCGACCACCGCGCGCAGATCCTGCGGCGCCGCGCCAATAGTGTCGAAAAGATAACGCACGGCGGTACGCACGGTGTGCGGACGCACACTTTCATCGGCGTCGCGGCACGCCGAGTAGTACGCATCCGGCAGCAGACATTCGAATTCGCAGCCCGGCAGCACAACCGACAGATTCGCGCCGCCTTGGGTGGCCCATTGCTCGAGACATTGGCCGCGCTCGATGCGAGTGCCGTGCTCTTCTTCCTGCCAGCGGAACGTCGCGTCGCCGACGGGCGCGGCGACTACGGCGAGCAGAAAGCGCGGGTCCGCCAGAATCGGCGAGGTCTCCGGCAGTTCGCCGAAATTGAGCTTCGCGTTGCCGCCGCTGACCGCGGCTTGCGCAAGTTGCTGGGCGATGCGCCACGTTTCGACGTGATGGCGCGGCAACTGGTCGATGCTGAACAGGAACGGAGCCATTGCCACGCGCGTGTTGGCGGCGAGCACGTGCGCTTGCAGGTGTGCGCGCAGGGCGTCGGCGGCGTCGGACTTGAGCGGGCCGGACGGAATCACGTAGCGGGTCCAGGCGAGCACAGGCGCGGCGATCAGCAGCGCTTCATAAGACACGCCTTCATGTTCGATCACGAACGATTCGCTGTGCGTTTCCGCCATGTCGGCCAGCGCGCCGTAGGCATCCGGATGGTTTTGCTGCAGATGGTCGAGCGCGGCGTCCAGCGTGGTCTGGTTGGCGTTGCGCACGACTTTGGCCAGCAGCGCGTCGAGCTTCGCTTCCCAGAAGCGATCTTCGGTACGGCTGCCCGAGGCGAAAAGCGCGAGCGAGAGACCGACGAGCTTGTCGGCGTCGGGAGGGAGACGTTTGGTGATTCGCGAGCGCATAAATCCAGAAAAATTGGGGGCACGGAACCTTATATTCTAGTCTTTTCCAGGCAGCTATATGGATTGGCCAGCAATCTCCGGGCAATTTGGGCGCTTTCATCTCAAAAAATGCGGTCGCCACCGGCACAGTCGCAAGCGACTCGCAACACCCTGGCGGGATGGTATAAGACACCCCGGACGCCCAACTCGCTTCTATACTGACGGCGTTCAGCGGGCGCCTGACGGGCGTGTGTCATGTCATTGCCACGGTCTGGCGCAATAGGAGATTCATCGTGAAATCTGACCAACTGATCGAGCGACTTGCCGCGGTATTCGCATTGATTGTGCTCGTGGGTGGGTCGTTGCTGGTGCTGGCGCCATTTACGACCGCGCTGCTGTGGGGCGCCATCCTCAGCTACAGTTCCTGGGGACTCTACCGGCGACTCACTGGCGTGGTCGGCGGGCGGCGCAAGCTGGCCGCGACCTTGATCGTGCTGATTATTCTGGTCGTGGTGCTCGGGCCGTTCGTCTATGCGGGTTTCGCGTTCGGCGCGCATGTTCACGACATCGTTGCGCTGGTGCAAAGACTTTTCGAGTCGGGGTTGCCCGATCTACCGCCGTGGGTGCAGCGGATCCCGCTGGTTGGTTCGAGCATCGAGGCCTTTTGGGAGCGCTTGACCAGCAGCAATTCCGAGTTGATCGCGCAATTGCACACGCTCGCCGCGCCGGCTGGGAAGTGGATTCTGACGGCGGCGCTTGCGGTGACGCATGGGCTGGGGCTGCTGGCGTTGAGCATCGTGCTCGCGTTCTTCTTTTATACCGGTGGCGAGGGGGCGGCCGCCTGGCTGAACGCCGGCATGCGTCGAGTAGCCGGTGAGCGCGCCGAGTATCTGCTGGCGCTGGCGGGCAGCACGGTGAAGGGGGTGGTCTACGGGATTCTTGGTACGGCCCTCGTACAGGCGGTTCTCGCGGGATTCGGTTTCTGGATGGCGGGTGTACCGGCGCCGGCGTTGCTCGGGCTCGTGACGTTTTTTCTGTCGGTGGTGCCGGGCGGTCCGGTCATTGTCTGGTTGCCGGCAGCGATCTGGCTGTATCAGGGCGGGTCGACTGGATGGGCGATTTTTGTGGTCATATGGGGCCTGCTGGTAGTCGGCATGGCCGACAACGTCATCAAGCCGATCCTGATCGGCAAAAACAGTGACATGCCGTTGATTCTGGTGATGCTCGGCATCCTCGGCGGCGCGTTTGCGTTTGGTTTTCTTGGTGTTTTCATCGGCCCGACGTTGCTGGCGGTCGCTTATACCGTGCTGCATGATTGGACGATCGGCGCATCCGCCGCCCAGACGCTGGCGCCCGAAGTGAAAACCCCATCGATAGACGATCCGGGCCGTATGGGAAAGATCCCCTAGACGGTGTTAGGAACTTCGAAGTACTGGGATTGCATGGACAAGCATAAGCATGGCGAAGACGACAAAATGCAGACCTGCGAGTGTTTCGGGCAAGCGTTCGTAGTCACGTGCGAGGCGTCGAAAG